>NZ_JAZGJN010000251.1:0-36471 GCF_038085095.1 Photorhabdus sp. P32
CGGCAAACTCAAGATTCGGCCAATTCGAAGCATTATTGATTCTCAATGTGCCTGTTTGGACATTTAAATTACTCGAAATCGGCAAAGCCCTCACATCCCCGGCACTCAAACTCACATCCCCGGTTAGTGTTTTGCCATTAATTTTCCGACTGCTCGGCACGGCACTTTTTGCCAAATTTACCGTTTCCACTAAACCGAGGTTTTTTAGAATTCCCCAATTCATGATCATTCCTATACCAATAGCCCTTGTTGGTATTAAGCAGGATTAAACATGGCAAAGATTGGCTATATCCGGGTGTCAACAAATGACCAAAACAGTGATTTACAGTGAAATACTTTGATGAGTATAAATTGTGAGCAGATCTTTATGGGTATTACTTGCTCGTGTAGATGTTGATCAAGAGCCTAGTGTTGTGTGGCCGGAACAGCCTAAATTAATGAAGCTGGTCAAGGGGAGTTTTACACCCATTTTACACCAAGCAAATTTCAGGCACAAAAAAACCAACCCTAATAGATTGATTTTTATAGTGAAATTTGGTCGGCATGAGAGGATTTGAACCTCCGACCTTCACAGTGGTATCTCAGTGTTTAAAGACAATAACAATCTTGAACTGATTTTTGTTAATGATCGTGTTCAATGTGACAGCTCTATCATCATTGAGACCTTTCATGGATAGCACTTTTACTTACCAATCTGTTTTCAGAACTGGAGACCTAAGCTTATCGGTGAAAATAATGGGCGTATATTTTATGAAGATGGTGGGCTATGCGATATTCCTAAACACTGTAGATTAGGTATTAAGGTTCAGATACTTAAAGATTCAGTGTGGAACATTAAGTGGAGAAAGTTACATGAAAAGATAGAAGGAATAAAAGAAAAGTAGTTTCCAGATATTAAATATATTTTTTTGAATGTATTTTAGATTCCAAAATGTTGAATTACTTATTACTGATGATTATACAAAAACAGTTAGCCTTATAAGAAATAATAACGACGCATTATTATTTTTCTGAGTTATAATTTGATTGGAGTGAGTTACCGGGGGATAATTTTCACAATGATTTAAATATATTGATTATGAAATGATATTATCTAATTTAAGGAAGGTATATGAATCACAAGAATGATTTTAAAGCTTTTTCTATTAATAATAATGCAAATGTAGTGAGTCAAGAAAGATATGAAGAAAGCCGGAGTTTAAAAACTGGATTTCCACCAGATAATATTACTGTCCATTTGCTCAATAAGGTATTACGTCAGTCGTCGACAATAACATCTGTTTTGGCCAATTTTATCGCGACATATTCCGGTAACGATGTTTTGGACAATGGGGATATAGTTAAACTCACTGCCCAATTAAATGGAGCATTAGAACAAAAAATTGCAGCCGAAGTGCCAAATGCCTCATTAACACAAAAAGGTGTTACTCAGCTCACAGATAAAACCGGTAACAGTCATACCCTCGCGGTAACACAGAAGCTTGTTTCTGATGTAAATGATAATGCTAATAACCGATTGGCAAAAAATCAAAACGGCGCAGATATCCCAGATAAAAATGCGTTTGTAAAGAACCTCAATTTGTTGAAAACGGTGGAGTTTGCTAAGGAAGCGGTACCGAGCAGCCGGAAAATTAATGGCAAATCATTGACAAACGATGTGATTTTGAATGCTGGGGATATTGGTGCACAACCTGTAGGCGACTACGCAAATTATAATGATGTATCAGAATCATTAAATAAAAAACTCGATAAAGCGGCTGTTGTTCAAAATGACGGGCACAATTCTAATGATGTGATGAGCCAGTTAGCGGTTAGCGAGCGTATGATTGGGATAGATCAGTCATGGAAAGATGTTACAACTCAACGGGCTATAAATATTGCATACACAAATACATCTAAAAAACCAATCATTGTATCAATTGCATTACTAGGTTCAGCATTTCAAGCAGATATAACCGTCAACGGCGTGCAAGCATTCTATATCAGTGGAGCAGGCTCTTGGGTCACCAGTGGTTCAACCGCCGTTATCCCCGCGGGGGCATCATACAAAGTCGTTCCTGTGATTAATGCTCAATCAATTTCTATTGTAAAATGGACTGAACTATCATGATATATAGCTATTACAGAGATAAGAGAAATGAAGTGCATGCTTACTCGGAAGAGCAACTCAATACGGTGACTCGCTTAACCGAGCTTGAGTTACTCATTGCAGAGAAGGAGCCGATTTATCTTGATGCGCAAAATAAACTTCTTCAAAAAGAAGCGGGATTAAATTTACTGATTGAGCAGCGACATTCACTTAATGAAACATCAGAAAACGATATCAATACCCTAAATCAGAAAATTGAACTTGCGACAGAAGAGTATGATGAAACGTTACAATTTTTCAATCAGATTGAAGAAGAGTCTCAGCCGATAAAAGCGGAGTATGATGCGCTTTTGCCTGTGTTTTTTGATATTCGTGAAAATCTAAAAGTCATGAAAAAAATGACAGTAAGAGAAGTTGATGCACATTTAAATCCACCCATTTCTAAAGAGCAATTAATGGCAGAGGCAGAGCAACAAAAGCAATCATTACTCGCTGAAGCGAATAATGCTATAGCCCCACTGCAATACGCGGTCGATCTCGAAATGGCAACGGACGGAGAACAGGCGTCACTGATAGCGTGGAAAAAATACTGCGTACTATTGAACCGTGTAGATGTGAATCAAGCGCCAGATGTTGAATGGCCGGAAGTGCCGAAGTGAAGAGTAATAATTAGATAATTTTATGTTTTTGGTCAGAAAAAGCGGGTTTGTCAGTGGTTATCAATGCCGGATTTGAAGTTGGGGTTTTTCCCTAGTTTTTCCCCAAGCAAATCCCAGCCATAAAAAAACCAACCACAAGAGGTTGGTTTTTCTAGGGAAATTTGGTCGGCATGAGAGGATTTGAACCTCCGACCCCCGACACCCCATGACGGTGCGCTACCAAGCTGCGCTACATGCCGATAATTCATATTATAGTACTGATTTTTTATCTAAAAGCAAGTACTGAATTTTGTGACCGATTGATTTTTAAGCATTTAGTTGGCTATAAAATGTTTAACCTCAGTTAGTATCTGTAACAGTTGCGCCAAATTGGGCTTAGCATCTTTGATTTCGTTGCCTTCTAGGTCATATAAGTGATAGTCACCATTTTTATCCAGGAACAGGGTGTTTTCGCTGGTTGTAATAATGAGGGAGCCATCATCACCGGTAATCACCCACGGATTATCCCGCTGTGCTGCAAATAGATCTTGGCCCTGAGAATAATCAGCAGGAGTATTGCTGACATGCAACAAACGTTGCATTAATGTTGTCATGACGTCCTGATGACTGGTCAGTTTATTAATTGTCTGTGATGGTGTTCCAGGCCAATGAATTAGCAGTGGAACGTGCATTTGAGCACGATTAAATTTGCCATTGTTTATCCATCTAGGTGGATGTGTAGCGGCGATCTCACTATGTTCAGCAGTAATAACAATGACTGTGTTGTTCAGTGCATTTTTGCTTTTTAGTGTCTCTAGTACAGTATTAATCCGGCTGTCAAGCGTAGCAGCATTACCTAGTGCATCAATTTTATCCAATCCACTCATTCTTAAGAAAGAGAACCACGGGGCATTAGTATTGGGTAAGTTTAGCCATTGTTGCCATTGTTCGACCGTCAGTTGGTTACTTTGGTTGACCTCTGTCGGTAATGAATAGTCGGAAAGTAATGCATGACGATAAAGCGGAGTATCAAATCCTACAGAAGAGAATAGGCCAAATTGATATCCCTGATGAGTCAGAGCATCAATTAGGGCTGATGATTTACGTCCAGCCAGTATTCCATCCAGATAACCGGAAGAAATGCCATAAAACAATCCGAATAGGGCAGTATCATTTTGAATCCCAGTACTGAAATGTTGATTGAACTGAATGTTGGTTTCTTTGAAATGAGAGAGTGCAGGCATATTCTCTGTAATATCTCTATTATCCAGTTTATCAACTACCAGTATTAACAGATTGTATCTGCTTCCTTTATCCTGATAAGTCAGATCATTAAGTGGATATTCCACTGTCAGCGCAGCAGGATCACCCTGTTGCATAAGGCGGCGCTGATATTCTTGTTGATCGAGCAGACCATGTTTTTCAAGAAATTTACGCGCGGTCATTGGATAGGAGAGCGGCAGGTTAGAGCGTTGCATGGTAATAGGACGATAAAAATTAGCATCAGCCCAGATGTACATCAAATGGGAAGCTAAAAAAGCTGAAATAAAGACGGCGGCCAGCGGTTTACCAAACCGTTGCCGATTCAGACTACGTAGTTTCTGCCAACTCCAGGTGCCAAATAACATCTGTATCAGAAAAATGACTGGGATACAGATGAACATTAGCTGCCATTCTCGCGCCAGTTCCCCTTGATCAGGATTAATGACTAAATCCCAAACTAAAGGTGTAAGGTGAAGGTGGAAACGGTTGTATATGGCAATATCGAATATTAACAGTGTCAGCCCGGCTGTGGCGAAAATGGCTGAAAGAAATCTTAGCAAGCGCTGTGACATGACAATAAATGTCAGTGGAAACAGGACCAGCAAATAAGCGGCAAAAACAATAAAACTAAAGTGCCCAAGCCAACTAGCCAGAGCATAGACTCGGCCGAACAGTGAGCTCGGCCAGTCAGAAACAAACAGGTAACGACTACCTAATCCAAGACTGAACAGAATATTAAATAGGGCAAACCAATGCCCCCAGCTAATCATTTGGGAAACTTTTTCACGATAACGCTGACGGCTAGTCACCATATTTTGTTTACGTTGTAGTCTTAGTTAAAAAATTAATGGGCTTTATCTTCGTTTACCGAAGATTTAAGCGCGTGTGCAAACGAGTCGGCAATATGTCTGCGTTGTGCAGGAGATATACTCGTATTGATTAAATTTGTCACCATATTTCCCAGTACCATTAAAGAAAGGTCTGTCGGCGTACGGTTTCTTTCCAGAACACTGACGAGTTCTGTTAATAAGCGTTCAACGTGTTCGTCACTGTAACGAGATGACTGTGGCATAGATTTAAACTTCCTGAACTAACAAAGCACATTATCTTACCGTATAGATGCGTGTTTTTCTGCTCTTTTGTGGCAAATTAATTCACGGTTAAGATTATGTTGCAGTAATAACCCATTTTTAGCAATTTTTTGATATCTGCCAGTAAATTATAGTTGATGGCAGATAACGAAACGTTATTTTCTTTCGGGGTTTTTTATTGCAGTCGTTTGTTATCGGTGTTTGAATGCGTGTTTCAAAACGCATGAAGTCAGCCGCGAAAGGAGTAGAAAGAATGAGTCTGCAAATAGACCAGATTGCTTTGCATCAATTAATCAAGCGTGATGAACAGACATTAGATGTCGTGTTGCGTGATTCTTTACTCGCCGCCGATCACGTGGTGGAAGATATGATGGCTGAATTACACCGGGTATACAGCGCAAAAAGTAAAGCTTACGGCTTATTTAATGAAGAGAGTGAATTGGCAGAAGCGCTCAGACATCAGCGTAAAGGTGATGAAGATTTTCTTGGGTTCAGTCGTGCAGCAACGGCACGTTTGAGGGATGAGTTGGCGAAATATCCGTTTGCCGAGGGGGGAACGGTTTTGTTTTGTCAGTATCGCTATCTGGCGGTAGAGTATTTACTGATTGCTGTGCTTAATAGCTGTAACAGTATGTCTGTTAACGATAATCTGGATTTAAATACGACGCATTATTTGGATATTCCTCACGCTGATATTGTCGCTCGTATAGATTTGACCGAGTGGGAAGCGAATCCTGAATCAAGTCGTTATTTAACATTTTTGAAAGGCCGAGTAGGGCGTAAAGTTTCAGATTTCTTTATGGATTTTCTTGCTGCCAGTGAAGGTATGAATGCTAAGGTTCAGAATAAAGGTTTGTTACAAGCCGTTGATGATTATTGTGAATCTGGTGAGCTTAATAAAAATGAGCGTCAGGCGTATCGCCAGCAAGTATACAGCTATTGTAATGAACAATTGCAGGCGGGAGAGGAAATCGAAATTAAGGAGTTGTCTCAGGCATTACCCACATTTGGAGAGCAGAACTTTCAGCAGTTTTCTCAGGATCAGGGATATGAACTGGAAGAGAGTTTTCCGGCAGATCGCAGTACGTTGCGTCAGCTAACTAAATTTGCCGGCAGCGGTGGCGGATTAACAATTAATTTCGATGCGATGTTGTTTGGTGAAAGAATTTTCTGGGATCCGGCAACGGATACTTTAACCATTAAAGGTACGCCGCCAAATTTACGTGACCAGTTACAGCGCCGTAATGGTGGTCATTGAGGTTAAGAAATAAATAACGCCGCAAATGCGGCGTTATTTACTCGGCGTCCCGAAAAGCTCGGCTGTGGCTAATTAAGCACGCAGGAAGTCAATGTGCGCCAGTTTTGGCTTAAACGGATGGCGCTGTACAGCCTGCACTTTAACTTTAGTTTCTTTACCGTCGATAACCAGGGTCAGAACTTCGCTATAAAATTCAGCTTTGTGTTCCATATTAATAACCTGATCGTGATCCAGCTCAATAGAAACTGGCTCTTGGTTGCCACCGTATACGATAGCTGGGAACTTGTTAGCTCTGCGCAGGCGGCGGCTCGCACCTTTGCCCTGCTCTTTACGTACTTCTGCATTAATAGTAAACATTATTTTTTCTCTTTAAGAAGAAAATAAACCCTGCTACAGGCGACCCAGCAGCAGGTTCGAGATTTGGCTTAACATTTAATATAGTGTCAAGCGGGCGGCATTCTAGCGAAAAATGGCAGTTACAGCAAATGGAATAGGTCAATCTGAACCTATTAATATGATTCCTGTTAATACGACTTCTATTAATACAATTCGTCTGCTCGTCGGAAACGTCCTTGGTAATCAAAGAGTTTTTCACGAATTTGCCAGAATCGGCCTTTTTTACGGGCGACAACGAAATCTGGATGACGTAATAAAAGTTGCTGGTGAACGATATCTGAGGCGGTTTTCCAGTTAAAAGGTATGGCCGGGGCACGTTGATGCTGACGAAGAAATTGGTGCTCAAAGAGCCGTCGCTGGGCAGGGGTTGTAAGCCGAAAACGTTCGGAAACGTCAGCGCCATCTTCATCGTAATAGATGATTTTCAGCCATTCTCCTTTACTGTCAATTTCAGGGATGAGCTGCATACCACCACAACGTAGCACCAGTGCGTCTTTGAGTCTCAATGCGGCTTTCAGCATATCGTCAGGATCAACCAGCACCTCTTGGCAACTGTGGCAACGCCGCGCTGCGATATCGTTTTCTGCATTGCAATGAGGGCAGAGCTTGAAACGAAAACGGAACTCACATTGATGACGTTTGCCGTATTGATCATTTTCCCAACCCTGACAGCGGCGGCCAAAATGTTCAATAATTTCCCCGTTGGAGGTGCATTTTCCCCAAAATATATTGGAAAAATTGCAGATAGGGCAGAATACTTGAACTGGTTGGCTCTGTTTATCTGGTTTATTGCTACCAACTTCTGGTGTATAGAGGTCGTGAGGATTTCCTGCATAATCGAGAATCAAACAATCTTTTTTGCCGGGAAATAATCGTAAACCACGACCAATAATTTGCTGATATAGACTGACGGATTCAGTAGGACGCAGAATGGCTATCAGATCAACATGAGGAGCATCAAATCCAGTTGTCAATACAGCGACGTTAACCATATAGCGCAATTGCTGAGTTTTAAAGGCTTCAATAAATAGATCACGATCAGCGGTTGATGTATCGGCGCTGACTAATGCGGCTTGGCCGGAAGGGAGTAATTGAACAATCTCTTTGGCATGTTCGACAGTTGCGGCAAAAAGCATAACGCCTTTGCGATCAGCGGAATATTCAATGACTTGTTTTATAATATGAGGTGTGATGCGTTTTTGTCGTTTAATTTCGTGATTTAAATCAGTTTCATTGAAGATACCTTGCTGACTGGAGCGAACTTGGCTGAAATCATATTGTATAACCGGCATATCTAGCCGCTTTGGGGGCACGAGGAAACCATGTTTAATCATATAACGCAGGGGTAATTCATATATGCAATCACGGAAAAAACAGTTTTCATCACCACGGATCATTCCGTGATAGTGATATTGATATATCCAGCCGATAGCCAGTCTGTAAGGTGTTGCTGTTAAGCCAAGAATACGTAGCTGCGGGTTATTTTGCCGAAGGTGATGAATAATTTGCTGATACTGGCTATTTTCATCATCGCTGATGCGGTGGCATTCATCAATTATCAGCAAAGAGAATTGATTATTAAAATGTTCAGGATTACGGGCGACAGATTGCACACTACCAAATACGACTTTTCCTGCACTTTGCTTTTGCTGCAATCCGGCGGAAAAAATATCTGCTGGTAAACCGTATGCGCAATATTTGCTGTAGTTCTGTGCAACTAATTCTTTTACATGAGCTAATACTAATACTTTCCCACGAGCTAATTTTGCCAATTCAGCAATGACCAGGCTTTTACCTGCTCCAGTTGGTAATACAATGACCGCAGGCTCATGATGGTGCCGGAAATGATTAACGGCGGCATCCACGGCTTCTTGCTGATAGGGACGTAAAGTAAAAATCATAATCATTCCGCAACAGAAAAATATTCGTAAAAGAGTAACATTTTTCTTATCAATTTGCTGTGGGTGGAAGTCAAGGTAAGATAATTGTCTGATTGAGTGAAACTATAACTGGTTATACCCGTCATCTTTCAAGTTGCCTCTTTGTTGGCTGCACTCACTCACCCCGGTCACATAGTTATCTATGCTCCTGGGGATTCGCTCCCTTGCCGTCGCGATGCATCTTGAAATCCATTGGGTATATAACAAATAGATAATTGTTGTTTATAGTAAACATAGTTATGATTAGCTTTCAAATCTTTTGGGTTCATTTCACATCTTCTTTTTTGGCGGCTCGGTGTTGTAGTGTCAAGGTAGTGCCAAAATAGTAGTGGATCACGTTCATTGTTAAATTAATTAATACAGGTGTCTTCATCCATGCGATTGGATAAATTTTTGTCACAACAGCTTGGTATCAGTCGGAATGACGTAGGACGCGAGTTGCGTGCAGGGCGTATCACTGTTGATGACGAGATTGTAAAAATCGGAGCTTATAAATTAACTCCAGAGCAACAGGTTATGTTTGATGGTTCGTTATTGGAACAGCAGCAAGGGCCTCGTTATTTTATGCTAAACAAACCACAAGGATATGTTTGTTCCACTGATGATCCGATAAATCCGACAGTTCTCTATTTTATTGATGAGCCAGCAGCGCATAAATTACATACGGCTGGTAGGTTGGATATGGATACCACTGGTCTGGTTTTGCTAACTGACGATGGTCAATGGTCTCATCGTATTACTTCCCCGAAACATCATTGTAAAAAAACATATCTAGTCACACTTGAATGCCCGGTTGGAACAGAGACGGCAGATAGATTTCTTGCCGGTGTTCAACTGAATGGTGAAAAAACAGTGACAAAACCTGCCCAACTGGAAATTCTGGAATCTCAGGTAGCTCGCTTGACGATTAGTGAAGGGCGTTATCATCAGGTAAAACGTATGTTTGCAGCGGTAGGTAATCGGGTAACAGCGCTTCATCGTGAGCGAATTGGTGAAATCATTTTAGATCCTGAATTGGAGCCAGGAGAGTACCGGTCATTAACTGAGCAAGAAATTGCCAATATCAATGTTTCTTAATCCTAGTTTTAGTTAATTATTTTAAATTATTGGAGCAATATACGTGCAACAACAACGATCATCCTATTTAGGACTGATTTTAATCCTTGGGCTGCTTTCTATGTTAATGCCTCTTGCCATTGATATGTATTTACCGAGTTTGCCGACCGTTGCCGAAGATTTCGGTGTGGATAGTGGACGGGTTCAGATGACGCTGAGCAGTTATATCCTTGGTTTTGCTATCGGTCAAATGGTATATGGCCCAATGGCTGACAGTTTGGGGCGTAAGCCAGTTATTCTGGGGGGAGTTGCTATATTTGCTCTAGCTTCGGCTGCATGCGCAATGGTGCAGAATATCGATGATTTTATTTATATGCGCTTTTTGCATGGATTCTCCGCTGCCGCAGCGGGGGTTGTCATTAATGCGCTCATGCGAGATTTGTTCACCAAAGATGAATTTTCGCGTAGCATGTCTTTTGTGATATTAGTAATGACGATTGCTCCATTAATTGCTCCAATTCTTGGCGGCATGATAATGATTTGGTTTACATGGCATGCTATTTTCTGGAGTATTGCGGTGACTTCTATTATTGCCGTATTCCTTGTTGCTTTCTTTATAAGAGAGACTTTGCCAAAAGAGAAAAGACAAAAATTTCATCTGCGTACAACTGTAAGACAGTTTATTATGTTATTTCGCCAGCGTCGTGTATTTTGCTATATGCTTGCCAGCGGTTTTTCATTTGCGGGAATGTTTTCTTTTCTCAGTGCAGGGCCATTTGTTTATATTGAGTTAAATGGTGTGTCTCCTCAGCATTTTGGATATTATTTCGCACTTAACATCGTATTTCTGTTTGTGATGACGACAATAAATAGTCGCTATGTCCGGCGTTTTGGTGCGTTGAAAATGATGTATTTTGGTTTGAGTGTGCAGTTTGTGATGGGGATCTGGTTGTTATTGTCTACCACACTCGATTTTGGCTTTACTGCTCTGGTCATCGGTGTTGCAGCTTATATATGTGGTATTTCTATGATTACATCCAATGTCATGGCGGTGGTTTTAGATGATTATCCGCATATGGCCGGAACAGTATCTTCATTGGCAGGTACCGTTCGTTTTGGTATTAGTGCCTTGGTTGGTGTATTACTTGCTATGTTACCTGCATATAATGCCTGGCCAATGGTTGGTTCTATGGTTTTGTGTGTTATTTCGGCTGTTTTGCTTGTTATATATGCAAAAAAGGGGTAGTAAATAAAAACAGAAGGCTGTTTTCATGTGCAGCCTTTTCCTTAAAAAGAAAATTATTGTCAGCGAAAAATATTTTTGATGATATTTTTTGGTTATAATTTTATGCGAGATTATTGAAGAGCCATTTTATTCTAAAATGTATATCCGATCTCATTGATATATTCTTGATTGGTAGGGGTGAAATTTGATATGATTTATTGAAAATAATAAATTAAATCATAATATTATGATTTTTCTTATTCTAAGATTTACCATTAAGCAATGAAACTGTAATAAATTCGTGGTATCAGTCGCATTTTCTGTATCGCTAAAATTATCATTAAAAACGATAATATTATTAAAGAGAATATTTTTCCTGAATATTCTGGGGAATTGAAAAATTGGCTATGCTTAATAACTATAAATAGTGATACTGATCTATTTGTGGAGAGGTGAAACTATTGTTGCTTCATTTTTTTTATTATTGCTGTTGCGTATTTGTTGATTTTTGTATTCCCGTAGGGTTGAGAGGCTAACTTTTTACAGTAAGGAAATTCCGAAATGTTTTGCTGTGCGAATAAGTTGTTGTTGATGCATTGATAGTAATTATAAGTCTTTGTTGTATTTTTGTTAAATTAAAAAATATTAAATGGCGTTATCATTAGGTTGTCATTAATTATACCTTATAAAACACATTGTTATCTATTTGTTTTTACAGTTCTTATTTGATTTTTATGTTAAAGTGTTGAGTTGAAAAAATAAAATATGTAAACAATCATTAAACATAAAGTTGGGTTTTTGCATAAAAATTAGTTGAGTTTTCTTTAAAAAAAGTATAAATATATGAGAAATGAGAGATTGATCTCACTTTTTCTAAGGTGAAATTTGGAATTAATGTAATACTATAAACACAAATTTAACTTTTCGTTTACCTTTTTTGGGCGTTAGTTATTCGGTTTTGGCGAGTAGAACACCTGAAGATAGCCGCTAACTTTAACTTTTGTATCTATGTTCTTTCAGGTAGGAATGATTCGTGAATAATATTCAGCTTTCGGTGGTACATCGGCTGCCGCAAAGTTACAGGTGGTCACCCGGTTTTGTGGGTATCAAAGTTGAGCCGCTTCCGGTTGATGAAGTGAATGCGGAAAGCAGCCTGATGGGGTTGAAGTTACTCAGCCACGAAGATGAGGCTGCGTGGAATGTTATGCAAAAATTACAGCAATCACTTGCTGATATGCAAATCGGAAGCGCGGTGATTGAGTTGGAAGGTCAGCCGTGCTTATTTATTAATAGTGAAGATGAAAGTGCGGTTATGTGTCGTTTGAAGACACTTGGGGCAGCCATTGCTGAAAAGATAACTGCGCTTTATCCATTTTGATATATACCCTATGGATTTCAAGATGCATTGAAATGGCAAGGGAGTGAATCCCCGGGAGCATAGCGAACTATGTGACCGGGGGGAGTGAGTACAGCCAACAAAGAGGCAACTTGAAAGATAACGGGTATAAATGCGAAAAGCGCTTCCTTTGATAGAAGCGCTTTTTTGTGGGCAAGGGAAAAATTTTTAGCCGTTAGGCACCATATTATTGTTAATGACTCGACGACCGCCGTAATAACGTTTGCTCCAGTATGTGCTGCTTAACCTGGAAACGATGACGCCATTGCTGGTAGAGGCATGGACGAATTGGTCATTACCAACATAGATGCCAATATGCCTGGTACGGGAACCCGTCTTAAATAAAACTAAATCGCCAGGGCGTAATTTTGAACGGTCGATTTTCTTGCCAATATTTTGTTGTTCAAACGTTGAACGCGGTAGTTCCATGCCAAACTGGTCACGGAAAGTACGTTGAACAAAGCCAGAGCAATCTATACCACGTTTGGTATCGCCGCCAAGTCGATAGGCAACCCCCTTCCAGCCATTGTATTGGCTAAGAATTTTAGATTTTATGTCCAGATTACGAACGAGTGCTTCGAATTCATCCTGAGACGCTTGAAGTAAGAAGCCATTCTTACCATTTACTGCATGCGTATCAGTTTGTGTGTTACGAGAATCTGGCGAGCTGCACGCGGATAAAGTGATCGCTACGAGCAGCGCGGGTATCAGCCGCGTAATGTATCTCAGAGCCGGTTGAGACTTGACCATTATTTTTGTTTTCCCTTGCTATCCTTACCTTAGTTGGTCGCTATTATTGAGAAATATCAAACGTTTAGAAGCCTGGTGTTAGAAAAAACAATGAGTAAACAACGCGCTTGGTGAAAAAACGCGTCTGATGCCACGTTTTATAACGATATTTACAATAAATGTCATTCAGATCGAGAGTACAGAAACAATCAGGAAAAGGCGAGTATTTAATGACATAATTTACAAAAAATTAGATTTCTAAGTAGAAGAGATCAGGAATGTTGTTAATTTATGTTATTTATGTGGGTTTTATGAGCTATTGGGAAGGTTAAATACCTTCCCGATATTACTGAATAAAAAGAGTTTATAAGAGAGTTCTTAAATTGGGCGACCAATATGCGGTAGATTCTTATTCAGCCAGTTAATCATGATGTCACTTAATGGTGTTAATAGTAGCCAACTTGTTCCGATTAGCACCAGAGATAAAGAACCGACTGCAATATCAGTAAACCAATGCGCTCCTGCCATGATACGAGGTAATGCAAAGGTTACCATGATCAATAATGCGATACAGAATGCTCTACCTGAGATATAGCGAAGGATAAAGCAGCTAAAAATCAGGAGCATTAATCCGTGATCGCCTGGAAAGCTATCGCCTGATGCATCTTTTGTTACCAGATTAGTCATTTCGCTAATACGATTGATATGATCAAAGGTTAATGTTGGGCTTGGACGGATAACTGGAAGTAGATGACCGATTTGGTTAAGTATAATTGCGCTTATTATCATGACCAAACCAATCATGAATAATCTGCGTTTGCCATCGTAATTCTGTTTACGAAAAGCGTTGTAATACAGCAATCCCATACATAAAAGTGAAATGGCATCGAAAGCCCTGATATTCACAAATGCTACAAATTCTGTGAATGTTGAACCGGGAATTAATTTCTCATTAAAGAAGTAGAAGATTGCAGAGTCGATCTTGAACCAAAAACCGTGGCGCTCTGGTAAATACCAGGAGAGAAACAAAGTAATTCCTAATAGATTTAGTATCAATATGGCAAATGGGTGACTGCGTGTCATGGGATACCTATTTGTTAAAAATAAAATAAGTGGTAACTAAACTTACAATTATGTAGGTTAATATAACAAATATTGAGTAATAATGTCACAATTCTTAATCATAAGTTAATCTGTTGATTTTTTTATCTACTTTGTGCTTTTTTCTTTATTTTTTTATTTACTTTGGTGACTATTCCTGTTCAATTCTGTGAGTTTTTCTCGAGTGATGTTGTGGTATTTAAGGTTGTAAATTCTTAATTTTTTGATAATTAATTCTAATTATTTTAATATTGGAAGATATAAATATCTTAATTGGTTTTAATTGCTAAAAGTCATAAATAAACAACGAAAATAGCCGTTACCAGTACATAGACTCATAAATTTTTCCGATTTCTAGATTGATTTCATTTTCGGAAATCGCAGCAAATGATGCTGTTTTATGGTGGGGGGCTTTATGTCTATGTTTCGGGTTATGATAGGTTGTTTTTTTCTGATGATTCCTAGTCTTGTCAATAGTGGGTCAGAAACAACATCAAGTACAGGGGTTATTCGCTTTTCAGGCGCGATCGTTGAATCACCGTGTCGTTTTGATTGGCGTGATAATTGGGCTGATACCACTTGTTGGAGAAAGGGGCATAAGATTACCCAACGACGAAAGCTTGATTTGCAAAATGATATTTATTTTTATTTGCCACACCAAATGGGTGTAACAGAGATTAAATGGATAAAAGGAAAAGAGAAAATTGGTGTTGTTACAATTTTCTATAATTGATGTTAAGAGAAATTTTACATGTTATTTCTTCAATAGTTAATTAAAGAAGAGTAAGGGTTTTATTTGTTATTGCTAAAATGAATGAGTGACAGATTTATATTTTATTTTATTTTATTTTATTTAGAAATTTAAATTATGTTCAAATGCTAAGGCAAGTGACCGATTTAATTAATAGCGCAGGTAAAGTGAGTTACCCTGTTTTATACTGGGCAACTCAGAATTAGATAATATTGTTAATCGCAACGTCCCATATAGCGACGTTCTGCAATGTGAATACGGATTTTTTCCCCGCTGCTGATATATTCAGGCACTTGTACGGTGAGTCCGGTGCTCATCTTGGCAGGTTTTGTCCGTGCACTGGCTGAAGCGCCTTTAATTCCGGGGGCCGTTTCTTCGATAACCATATCGACTGTCTGTGGCAATTCAAGGGCAATGACTTGTCCTTCTATTGTCAGAACTTGCATACCTGGCAGGCCGCCTTCAGGAATAAATAACAACTCTTCTTCGATTTGTTCCTTTTTAAAGTGATAAGGAGTGAAATCTTCATCATCCATGAAAACATATTCATCACCATCAATATAGGAAAAATTAACGCTACGACGAGTCAGGCTGATCGTATCAAGGATATCATCGCCCTTGAAACGTTCTTCCACTTTCTGACCGGTGCGGATATCAGTAAAGCGCATTTTATATAATGTGCTAGCTCCCCGGGCGCTTGGTGCTTGAATATCAATGTCTTTGACCAGCAGTAATTTACCATTATAACTGACGGCGCTACCGCGTTTAATTTCGTTGGCTTTAGCCATAGTAACCTTCCATAAAACCGCAAGAGAATAATCGGCGACAAAATTACTCGCAGTCAAGGCATTAGGCAAGTGGGGATTAGAAAACCCCACTGTTTTTTTACATTGGGGTTGTAGTAAGAATGTTTTATATCAACGATACACAGGTAATAAATCAAGGGAGGACAAAATATGAGCTATAGCATTTAGCAAACCAAACAGGATGATGAACCCAATGAGGAATTTCCCCCCTGGCGCTCGGTAACTGGCTTCTGGGAAGCGTTGGCGACTTGCCCGAACCATAAGTGCTGGAATAATGACAGCCCAGATGGTTGCAGCGAACCCGGCGAAACCAATGGCGTATAAAAAACCATTAGGAACCATTAGAGCCAGCGCTGTTGGTGGAATAAATGTCACTAATGCGGATTTTAACCGGCCGATATTGTTATCTTTAAAACCGAAGAAGTCGGCTATGTAATCAAATAACCCTAAAGAGACGCCAAGAAATGAACTTGCTAATGCCATATAAGAGAAGGTATTTAGAAGTTGGTGAACGATTTCATTGTTTGTTGTATTATCCATGTGTTTTAATAAATCACCGATATTCCCGCCATCAGCAATAATCTGTTTGAATGCTTCGCGGGGAATATTTCCCTGAATGACATATTGCCACAGAATATAAATAGCTAATGCGATCAACGTACCGAATAATAGGCTGTGAATAACGGCTTTGCTATCTTTATGGTAATATTTTACTAAGCTTGGGATGTTACCGTGATATCCGAATGAAACGAGTAAATAGGGCAGAGCCGCTAAAGCGTAAGGCATATAACTTGTTGCTGTGTTGTTTGATATAGCATCGGCCTGATTAAACAAGATGGCATATTTAACTTCGGTAAACATACCGCCGACTGACATAAAAAAGGTAATAACCATCCCACCGATCAAAATTGTACTCAGACGATCGACGGCTTTAGTTGATAACCAGACAATAAATGCAACGATAAAGGCGAAAATAAAGCCAGCATTTGCCTGTGATATCGGAATAATATTTTTAAAATTGAGGGCAATAATTGAGCCGCCCGCTGAAATATAGGCGTAGGTCAATATATAAAGTACGAATGCAATAGAGATGCCGTTGATTGCATTCCATCCTTTACCGAGTAAATCTTTAGTTATGGTATGGAAGCTTGCGCCTGCTGGATAGTTCAGGTTGGTTTCTAGTATCATCAAGCCGGAAAAATACATACACGTCCATGTGTAAACCAGCAGAATAATTGATCCAGTAAACCAGACGCCGGAAGTCACCACGGGAGTAGAGAACATTCCTGCACCGACAGCAGTTCCGGCAATTATCATGGCGCCGCCCAGTATGGGAGGGCGCTTTAAACTCTGGGTTGTCTCAATGGACATATTTAACTCCTGCTGGTAATATTGTTTCTTTGTACTAGCTTAAAGATACATTTTTGTCTATAGAGTGTAAATAGATGTCATAAAGGATTATTTAAAATTGAACTAACATAAATTAGTTCATTCGGTAAGATAAAATTTATTTTCTTGCCACATTTTTATTGCATTCCGGCTGGCTTCAAAATGAGGTTCAGGAAGATTATCGGGATCGCACCACATAAACTGCTCGCATTTTTCTGGTTCCATCAACTTTGGTTCGCCACCGGGATGTTTTGCCAGTAAACACACTGAAATAGTATGTTTTCCTTCTTTTTGATAAGTCTGAAGGTTATTACAAATACCGTAGACTTTTGGCGATTGAATCGTCAGACCCGTTTCTTCTGCAATTTCACGGATGGCACATTGCTCAAAAGTTTCGCCGGCATCAACATGACCGCCAAAGATTGACCAGTATGGCGCATGTTTACTACTACGTTTTCCAAGTAATACCTGACCATATTCATTTACAATAACAACGCCAACACCGACAATGACAGACATTTGGTTTATTCCTTACCTCTAAGTTTCAGCAAGTTTGCATCTCATTTTGAGAAAAATTCAATGCTATTCTTATCCGTAAATCAGTTTAAGGCAACAATCAATAAAGTACGGAATTTAACTGAAACGATTCAATTTTAGTGATATAAATAGAACTGAAAATTCATAGTAATGATGATATCTACTTAGGAGACATCGGGCAAAATGAGCCGTAGAGTTGCCACTATCACCCTAAACCCTGCTTATGATTTAGTGGGATTGTGCCCGGAAATCGTCAAGGGGGCGATCAATCGAGTGCAAACTGCCGGACTACATGCTGCCGGGAAAGGCAATAATGTTGCTAAAGTTTTGTGTGACTTAGGTATTGATGTCACGGTGAGTGGCTTTTTGGGTAAGGAAAATCAGGAAGGATTTCAACAATTCTTCCATGAAAATGGTATGGTAAATCGTTTTCATTTAGTACCGGGCAGAACACGGATTAATGTCAAATTGACAGAAGAAAGCGGGGAAGTGACAGATTTTAACTTCTCGGGTTTTTATGTCGGTGAAGCTGAATGGTCGGGATTTGTTAATGATTCGCTTTCATGGCTTGGACAATTTGATATGGTCGTTGTTAGTGGTAGCTTACCTGCTGGTGTCTCTGCTGAATCGTTTACCGATTGGATGACCTGTCTACGTCAGCTTTGTCCTTGTATTATTTTCGATAGCAGCCGTGAAGCATTGGTTGCAGGGTTAAAGGCATCTCCTTGGTTAGTTAAGCCTAATCACCATGAGCTTGAAGTATGGGCGGGGCGTCTGTTACCTGAGTTATCCGATATCATCATGGCTGCGCATCAACTTAGAGATCAGGGAATTGCGCATGTTGTCATATCTTTAGGTGAGCAAGGGGCATTATGGGTTAATGCGTCGGGAGCATGGTTGGCAAAACCACCACATTGTAAAGTCGTTAGCACTGTTGGGGCTGGTGATTCAATGGTTGGTGGTTTGGTTTACGGTTTGCTGATGCGGGAATCTAGTGAACACACGTTGCGACTGGCGACGGCTGTATCTGCACTTGCCGTTAGTCAGCCTAATGTGGGTATCAGCAATCGCCCAGAATTAGCTGCCATGATGGCTAACGTTGAACTGATACCCGTTAAATAATGCTTTAATTAAAGAATAATTAATTTTGTTGTAATTTCAGCCAGGCAATTTCTTGCGGCCAAATATCTGGATTTATCGTTTCAAGGATGAGTGGAATACCATCAAAACGAGCATCTTTCATAATATAACTGAAAGGTGTTTTGCCAATATTTCCTTCTCCAAGGCTATGATGTCGGTCAACACGGCTGGCGAATTCACTTTTGGCATCATTTAAATGCATTCCACATAAGTATTGAAAGCCAACAACTTTTTCAAATTGCTGAAAAGTTTGTTTACAAGCATCGTCTGTACGTAAATCGTAGCCAGCCGCAAAGGCATGACAGGTATCAATACAGACACCCACTCGGCTTTTATCTTCAACGCCATCAATAATTGCTGCCAGATGTTCAAATTTAAAACCCAGATTAGTACCTTGACCTGCCGTATTTTCGATAACAGCAGTGACTCCCTGGGTTTTATTGAGAGCAATGTTGATAGATTCTGCAATACGTGCCAGGCATTTATCCACATCTATTTTATTGAGATGGCTGCCAGGATGAAAATTTAATAAATCGATCCCTAATTGTTCGCAACGTTGCATCTCATCAATAAAAGCCAGCCGGGATTTTTCCAGAGCTTCAATTTCTGGATGACCAAGATTAATCAGATAGCTGTCGTGAGGGAGAATTTGTCGGCTGCCATATCCATAACGTTCACAATTTTCTTTAAATTTATCGATAACATCAGCGGCTAAAGGTGAAGCGTTCCACTGGCGCTGATTTTTTGTAAATAGGGCAAAAGCGGTAGCTTTTAATTCGTGTGCCCGGATAACCGCTTGATCAACTCCGCCGGCAGCGCTGACATGTGCTCCAACAAATTTCATATTTTTTCTCCTTCCTACTTTATTTCATTATGGCATTGTTCAACCACTCAATGAACCATTAAGAATGGAAAGGTTATATGTTGCTGAAATTTCTCCGTATCGATTCTGATTAACCAAATAAATGTTGAATGGTCAGATTTATCAAAAAACCACCTGTTATCAGCCATACAAACAAAGTTAGAGCTAATAAAATGGGTTTAAATCCGGCCTGACGGATGGCGCTCACATGAGTCGTTAAACCTAGCGCTCCCATTGCCATAGTGAGCATAATAGTATCGATATTAATCAGAGCATGAACTATTGCTGCGGGGAGTAAATTGAAAGAATTAAAACCCGCTATTGCAATAAAAATCACCGCAAACCAGGGTATAGTCATTGGTGTTTTCTTCTGATGGTTTCTTCCATTTTTGGTGCAGGAACGGCTAATGTAACGAGATAATAGCAACAGGAACGGCGCTAACATCATAACCCTGATCATTTTACTGATAACCGCTGCATTTTCCGTTTGATCACTAATAGCATGTCCAACAGCAACAACTTGAGCAACTTCGTGAATGGTGGAGCCAGTAAAGATACCAAAAGTTTCCTGAGTAAGTGGTAACCATTGATAATACTCATTGAATTGATAAAACCACGGATAAATAAAAATAGCGATAGTGCCAAAGATAACAACTGTCGATACCGCAACAGCAACTTTACTGGCAGGGGCATTGACTACCGGCTCTGTTGCCATAATAGCGGCTGCACCGCAGATACTGCTACCGGCGCCAATCAATATTACCGTTTGCTGGTCTAATCTAAAGAGTGATTTGCCTAGCCAGATTGCAATAAAAAAAGTGGAAGACAATATCACCGCATCAATCAGAAGGCCGGTAACGCCAACATCGGCAATTTGTTGAAATGTCAAACGGAAACCGTAAAGAATAATCCCTGCCCGTAGGAGATAATGTTTTGAGAAATGGATACCCTCATCACAATAAGATTTGAGTAAAGGGTAGACAGTATTACCGGTAATGATCCCTGCGAGGATCGCCAGTGTTAATGTGCCCAGTCCCATATTAATAAACCACGGAATATTTCCGGCATATATTGAAATTGCAGTCAGTATTGCCGCCAGTATTAACCCCGGTATTAATTTGATACCGGGAATAGATGATTGTTTGCTGAATTTTTCAGCACGAATGTCAGACATAGATGTTTCTCACTTTGCTTATATGCTTTAAACATAAGCATATAGCAGATTGAGTTATCATTAAAATTGATAATATCTTTATATATAATCTAAAAAATTGGTAAAAAAGAGGATTTTTGTTAAGTTGTTTATTACTGTATAAAATTAAAACAAGCTAACTTTGACTGACACCATATTTTGCGGGGCAATATGCACATCACCTTGAGGCAGTTGGAAGTTTTTACTGAGGTATTGAAAAGCGGCTCAACGACGCAAGCTTCTCAGCAATTGGCGCTATCTCAGTCCGCAGTGAGCGCCTCATTAACGGATCTGGAAAGCCAGCTTGGCGTACAGCTTTTTGATCGGGTGGGAAAGCGGTTGGTGACTAATGAACATGGCCGTTTACTCTATCCCAAGGCTTTGGCATTGCTAGAGCAGGCAGGGGAAATTCAGCAGTTATTCAAACAGGAGTTGGGAGCGTTACGTATCGCTGCCAGTAGCACCATTGGGAATTATATGTTGCCGGAAATGCTGGCAAATTATCGTCAAGATTTTCCTGATACGCCGCTGGAGTTAAATATCAGTAATACGCAGGATGTCATCAATTCGGTGCTGGAATTCCGTGTTGATCTTGGTTTGATCGAAGGGGCTTGTCATAGTCCTGAGTTAATAACTCAGTTATGGATGGAGGATGAGCTGGTTATTTTTTCTTCTCCTGAAAATCCGTTAGCTAAGCAGGATCTAAAATTGGATGATTTGGTTAAGGCATCATGGATATTAAGGGAGAGCGGATCGGGTACAAGAGAAGTGCTGGATCATCTGTTATTTGCGCGTTTACCTGGGTTCAAGATTTTGATGGAGTTGGGAAATTCTGAAGCGATAAAGCATGCGGTCAAATTTGGTATGGGCATCAGTTGCTTATCCAGACGAGTCGTTGCAGAGCAATTGCAAAATCGCACTTTACTGGAGTTAAAAGTGCCAGAATTAAGGCTTTTCAGAACATTGTATCTGATTCATCATCGGCAAAAGCACATGTCTAACGCTTTGCAAAAATTGCTCAGTTATTGCCGGTAAAGTTTACGTTCTGTCTAGAATCCAAAATTAGCTGTGTTACTTATAATTTTCTCTGAATTATGAAGGTATCTTATAACAGAGCTTCCTCGCTATTTTGATAGTGAGGATTTGTTACAATCCGCCATCAGATTTATTCGCAGCTAACAGGAACAGAATGTCTCAACAACAACAAAGTGTCTCCGGGAAACCAGTAGCGCAACATTTGCGACGTGAATTGAAAGCTCGGCATCTGGCGATGATTGCCGTTGGCGGATCAATAGGCACCGGGTTATTCGTGGCTTCAGGTGCGACAGTTTCACAGGCAGGGCCTGGCGGAGCATTACTTTCCTATGCATTAATTGGTTTGATGGTTTATTTCCTGATGACCAGTTTGGGTGAATTGGCCGCTTATATGCCAGTTTCCGGTTCTTTCTCAACTTACGGTTCTAAATATGTTGAAGAAGGGTTTGGTTTTGCCTTGGGTTGGAACTACTGGTACAACTGGGCGGTGACTATCGCGGTGGATTTGGTTGCGGCTCAATTGGTTATGGGTTATTGGTTGCCGGATATGCCGGGTTGGATCTGGAGTGCGCTATTCCTCGCGCTGATTTTCCTATTAAATTTTATTTCAGTGAAAGGATTTGGTGAAGCTGAGTACTGGTTCTCTTTAATCAAAGTCAGCACGGTTATTGTCTTTATTGTGGTCGGATTACTGATGATAGCCGGTATCATGAAAGGGGCAGAAGGTGCTGGATGGCATAACTGGACTGTTGGTGATGCGCCTTTTGCTGGCGGCTTCTCTGCCATGATTGGCGTAGCAATGATAGTTGGGTTTTCTTTCCAGGGAACCGAGCTGATTGGCATTGCTGCGGGTGAGTCAAAAGATCCGGCGAAAAATGTTCCCAGCGCTGTACGTAAGGTATTCTGGCGTATTCTGCTGTTCTATATTTTTGCAATCCTGATCATTAGTTTGATTATTCCTTATACTGATCCAAGCCTACTGCGTAATGAGGTCGGTGATATCAGTGTCAGTCCGTTTACGTTAGTGTTTGAAAACGCTGGTTTGTTATCCGCCGCGGCTATGATGAATGCGGTTATTTTGACGGCTGTGTTGTCTGCGGGTAATTCAGGTATGTATGCATCGACTCGTATGTTGTTCACATTGGCAAAAGAGGGTAAAGCACCAAGAATTTTTGGTAAATTATCCAAAGGCGGTGTACCGCGTAATGCTTTGTATGCAACAACAGTGGTTGCTGCGTTGTGTTTCCTCAGTTCAATGTACGGTAACCAGACCGTCTATTTGTGGTTGTTGAATACCTCTGGGATGACTGGTTTTATTGCATGGTTGGGGATTGCTATCAGCCATTATCGTTTCCGCCGTGGCTATATAGCTCAGGGATTAAATTTAAGTCAATTACCTTATCGTTCAGGATTTTTTCCGGTTGGTCCAATCTTTGCGTTTGTTTTGTGTCTAATCATTACATTAGGGCAGAATTATCAAGCATTTCTACAGGATAAAATTGACTGGTATGGTGTAACTGCAACTTATATTGGTATTCCACTATTCCTATTGATTTGGTTTGGTTACAAATTAGTGAAGAAAACTCGTTTTATCAAATATAGCGAGATGAAATTTCCTGATATCGCAAATCAGTGAATGTGAATACGTTAGATCGTGATTAACAGGCCGGTAGGAATTTTTTCAAAAATTCCTACCGGCCTAGTTTTATGGCTTTTTAAATTCGATTCACGATTAATTTATTATTATCTTAATGTTTTATTTATTTGAATAGATAAGCTGTTATTGATAAGAAATTAAAAGAAAACCCCCATTTTGTGATCAAATGGGTATTTTTTATTTTTCATAGCGTTAATCATACAATTAATCACGTAATTTACCAAAATTTGTGTAGATCATATTGATAAGTATTCTCATTTGTCCTATTGTTAATGCCATAATTATTAATATCAAAGGGCTAACAAAATGAAATTTATATCTCGATCCATAGCAAAGAGTATCGGTGTCGGCCTGTTAGCGGGTTCGGCTGTCATGGCAAGTTTCGCCTCATGGGCTGAAACGGTCACCGACATAGTTGGCCGCACTGTTGAAGTTCCTGAGAATGTAAATCGTATTTTGCTGGGCGAAGGCCGTTTGTTCCACGCTATCGCTTTACTTGAAGGTGATAAACCTTTGGCCCGTATCGCGGGTTGGCAAGGTGATTTCCGCAAATTGGACCCACAGTCTTACGCCGTCTATAAAGCTAAATTCCCTGAGATTGACAAGGTTCCTTTGATTGGTAATACCAGCGCTGAAAGTGTCAGCTCTGAAAAAGTATTAACTCTCAATCCGGATATTGCCATTTTTGGTCTGTCTGGTCATGGTCCTGGAAAAGACAGCGAATTGGTTGCCCAACTTGAAAAGGCAGGCGTTCCGGTTGTATTCGTCGATTTTCGTACTGAGCCGTTAAAGAACACGTTACCGAGCATTCGTATGTTAGGTAAGGTACTAAATCGTGAAAAACAAGCGGCAGAGTATGCCGATTTTTATGAAAAAAATGTAAAACTGGTGACTGATATCACCAATAAAATCCCGGAAGAGAAAAAACCAACAGTATTTATCGATTTAAGAGCGGGTGCTTTTGAAGACTGTTGTGCGACTGCCGGTGACGGTAATATGGGTAACTTTATCGATTTGGCCGGTGGTAAAAACATTGCTAAAGGTGTTCTGCCAGGTGTGCTTGGTAATATGAACCTCGAAAAAATTATTGCAGTTGACCCTTATATTTATATTGCTAGTGGCGCAAAAGCGCCAGACAGTAATGAACCTGGTATAAAACTGGGAGCGCAATCTACGCCTGAACTAGCAAAAGCCAGCCTGAAACAACTGACTGAACGTAAAGGTATTAGCTCGTTGACTGCGGTCAAAGAGGGCAGAGACTATGCGATTTGGCATAACTACTACAACTCTCCATATAATGTGGTAGCGACTCAAGTATTTGCTAAATGGTTCTATCCTAAGCAATTTGCAGATTTAGATCCGCAAAAGACACTGAATGAATTGCACAGTAAATTCTTGGCAGTTGATCCATCAGGGGTTTATTGGATCAGTGAAAAGTAATCAGTAAGTCAGGTAACGGGAATAATGAGCGCCACTACCGAGCCAATGGTGAAACAACAATTAGATGACCGCAGTGTAAAAGTCCATTACCGATATATTTTACGCCGCCGTATCGTGATGATGGTATTCATCGTGCTGATTATTGGTGCTTCACTGGTATTAGATTTTACGATAGGGCCGTCAGGTTTATCTTTGTCATCTCTCTGGCAGACTTTAGTGTCGCCAGAGAGTATGGATGCGGGTACACGGGTAATTGTTTGGGATATCCGTTTACCCTACGCCTTGATGGCGGTGGTGATTGGCTTGTCTCTTGGGCTGGCTGGCGCGGAAATGCAGACGATCTTAAATAACCCATTAGCCAGTCCTTCTACTTTAGGAGTTGCTCAGGCGGCTGCATTTGGTGCTGCGTTGGCGATTGTATCTGGTATTGGTATTCCAGGCGTGCCTGATCAATGGTTCATCTCTGCAAATGCTTTCATTTTTGCTTTGTTGGCTGCATTGGTGCTGGATACGATTACTCGTTGGACGCGCGTTGCTACGTCTGGGGTAGTATTATTTGGTATTGCATTGGTCTTTACCTTTGACGCATTGGTTTCCATGATGCAGTTTATTGCAACGGAAGACACCCTTCAGGGGTTGGTACTCTGGACAATGGGTAGTCTTGCCAGAGCAACCTGGATAAAACTGGGTGTTATGTTGTTGGTGTTTGTAGCTGTTTTTCCTATTTCAATGATGAATTCCTGGAGACTGACAGCGCTGCGCTTGGGTGAAGATCGTGCAATCAGTTTTGGTATTGATGTTCGTCGTCTGCGCTTGGGGGCATTATTGCGTATCAGTATTCTCGCCGCTTTAGCCGTTGCATTTGTTGGGCCGATTGCTTTTGTTGGTTTAATTGCGCCACATATTGCCCGTATGATGTTTGGTGAAGATCATCGTTTCTATTTGCCAGCTAGCGCTTTAATTGGCGCATTAGTGTTGTCTATGGCGTCCATCGCCTCGAAGAACCTGATCCCAGGTGTTGTTATTCCGGTTGGGATAGTTACTGCGTTAGTTGGGGTTCCATTCTTCCTTAGCATAATTTTACGTCATAGGGGGAATATATGAACCCGGGACTAACCATTAGCAATTTTTTTGCGGGTTATCCTAAACATTCGGTTATTGAAAATCTGAATGTTGCTCCGTTGCCGCGTGGGAAAATTACGGTACTGTTGGGGCCAAATGGTAGCGGTAAATCAACACTGCTACGTTCTTTGGCGGGTTTAAATCGTGCAAGAGGTCAGCTTTGGCTTGATGGTCAAGATTTGATGAAGATGAATTTTATCCAGCGATCGGACAATGTGGTTTATTTACCGCAAAGCTTACCTGCTGGTGTTCATTTGCATGTATTGGAATCGATTATCGTTGCTCAACGAGCATCCGGAGGGCGTCATTCTGAAACCAGTGAAGAAGAGGTAATGTCGTTGTTGCGTCAGTTGGGAATTGAACATCTGGCGTTATGTTATTTAGATCAGTTATCTGGCGGTCAAAAACAGTTGGTCGGATTGGCCCAATCGTTAATTCGTAAGCCAACGTTATTATTGTTAGATGAACCTCTTAGTGCGTTAGATTTGAATTACCAATATCACGTAATGGCGTTGGTGGCGCAAGAAACTTATCGGCGGAATATTATTACTGTGGTCGTTGTACATGATATTAATATCGCTTTGCGTCATGGTGACCATGTTCTAATGTTGCAAAAAGGTAATTTAATTGCTGAAGGGACTGCTGAGCAGGTTATTACGCCAGAGAGTCTGGCACAGGTTTATGGTGTTAAAGGCAGAATTGAGCGTTGTTCTCAGGGCATTCCCCAAGTATTGGTTGATGGATTGGTTTCAAAGCTAGCGAGTGAGAATTCGTTTTAACTTATTATTTAAATGATATTTAAAAGCTGCACTTTTTGTCTGGATAATGCTGAAGTCTATTATTTACTGTAAAGAGTGTTAAATAGAATGAATTAATGGGATAGATTATTATAGTCAATAAAAATATAGTTTTATACTTTATAGTAATAAGATGTCAGTAAGCTAATAAAACTACACAGGAATAAATATTTTGTTCTCGTTATTTTGGCGTGTGTTGATTATTTATTTTTATTAAATGAATCACTAGTGAACTGAATTTTAATTATCAATATCACGTCATGGTATTGGTATCACGAAAAACATATTGTCTTAATATCATTACCTTAAGTAGTTGTATAGGATATTAATATTGCTTTGTGACATGGTAAGAAATTAAACACGGTTATTAAGGGGGTATTTTACAGGCGCTGATTTCAAAGCTAGAGATTGAAAATTCATTTTAACTTATTGTTTAAATTATATTTGTAATAAAGCGTAAGCGCAGAATGCGCACAAAAATCAGAACGTGCATTGTTGTACATGAGGAATAGTTTATTTGCCTTGTATTACTGTGTATTTAAAAGCTATCCGTATTTAAAAACTACAGTTTTTGTCGGGTTAATGCTGAGATTCACTCTTTACTGCGAAGGATGGTAAATGGAATGAGTTAATAAGATGGATTGTTGTGATTAATATAGAATATTGTCTTGTGTCTTATAATGATAAGATATAAGCAAACTAATAAAATAATAAAACTACACAGAGGTAGATATTTTATCCTCGTTATTTGAGCACATGTTGATTATCCATTTTTATAGATAAATATACCCAATAGATTTCGAGTTGCAGCGAGGCGGCAAGTGAACGAATCCCCAGGAGCANNTGAAAGATGAAGGGTATAAAGCGTAATTATATCTCTTGGAGAATCGGGAATGGGTGTTTTTAATAAAAGAAAAATCGCGTTAGGCGTTATTGCTGCAATCTCATCTGGCTCAGTTTTTGCGGCTAGTAGCAGTAATGACACTATTTTTGTCACTACGGCAGCAGGCTTTCAACAGAAAATTGAAGATGCGCCAGCGTCTATTTCTGTGGTGAGCCGTGAACAATTGGAAACTAAGGCTTATCGTGATGTGACTGATGCATTGAAAGATGTGCCGGGGGTCGTTGTTACTGGTGGTGGTAGCAACAGTGATATCAGTATTCGCGGTATGGCGTCTCAATATACGATGATTCTGGTTGATGGTAAGCGTGTTGATACCCGTGGTACTCGTCCAAACCGTGATAATCCAGGGATTGAACAGGGGTGGTTGCCGCCATTGGCTGCGATAGAACGTATCGAGGTAGTTCGTGGTCCTATGTCTTCTCTTTATGGCTCTGATGCGATGGGAGGGGTGATTAACGTCATTACCCGTAAGGCGCAGAAAGAGTGGAAAACTAGCTTCCGCGCTGATGGCACTTTGCAAGAACGTTCTAAATCAGGTAATAGCCATCAAAGTAGTGTGTATACTTCTGGTCCAATTATTGATGGATTATTAGGGCTGAAAGTGAGTGGCCTGTATTCTCATCGTAATGAAGATAAATTTATCGGTGGTTTTAACAAACAGGAAATGCGTAACGGGTCAGCCACTTTCTCTTTCACGCCCGATGAGCAGAATACTTTTGATTTTGAAGCGGGACGTTATGAACAAGATCGTGATTCTACTGTAGGGAAAACAAAGACGAGTAGTTGGCGATCTCCAGGTAATAGTGACAGTCGATATAAAAGAAATAATTACTCTATTACCCATAATGGCGTTTATGATTTTGGAACATCGACAACGTACTTCCAGCGTGATGAATCACGTAACCCAGGTCGTGATATGAAATATTACGATAATTTGTTCAATACTCATACAGTATTTATGTTGGATGATCATTCATTGAGTATCGGTGGTCAGTATCGTTATGAAGATTTGCGCGATGACGGGAATCAATTGGCTTCTGCTAAAAATATCAATAAGCTGACTCGTTGGAGTTGGGCGTTATTTGTTGAAGATGAATGGCAAATGACCAATGACTTTGCTCTGACCGGTGGTATCCGTATGGATAAAGACGAAAACTTCGGTAATCACTGGACTCCACGTTTGTATGGTGTATGGCATGTTGATGAGCAATGGACGATTAAAGGTGGTGTTTCTACAGGATATCGTTCACCAGAATTACGTCAGGCGGCATCTAATTGGGGGCAGATTACGGGGGGAGGTGGTGATCCAGCGATTATCGTCGGTAATCCGGATTTGAAACCGGAGAAGAGCTTCAATCAGGAAATTGGTGTTATCTGGAACAATCGGGATAACTTCAATATCGGTTTAACAATATTCAACACTGAATTTAAAGACAAAATTACTGAATTACGTCGTTGTACTGATCCAAGTGGTAGGTCTCAGGGCAAATGTGTTATTGATGGAACTGCTTATAAATTTATCAGTGACCGTGTGAACATTGATAAAGCCAATATGCGTGGTGTAGAAGCGACGATGAACTGGGATATTGTTGATAACTGGGTATTGGCGGCAAACTATACGTATATTGATTCTGAGCAAAAGAGCGGTTACTTCAAAGGGAAGCCTTTGAATCAGATGCCTAAACATATGGCGAATGCAACCTTAAACTGGCAGGCTTTACCAGAAATGCAAGCTTGGGCCCGTGTTAACTACCGTGGTAAAACGTCGAGTTATTTATCACGTACCTCTATGGAGAAAGGGACACCGTCTTATGCCTTTGTAGATATCGGTGTCAGCTATTATCTGGCTGAAGGTTTACGCTTGGTAGGGGGGGTATATAACGTATTCGAAAAACAAGTCACTGAAGACACCCATGATATAGTATTGGATGGTCGTCGTTATAACATTGGTATCAATTACGACTTTTAATAACGCGTTCTAACTAACATTGCCATAATCCTCCTTGTTTGTTGCTGACAAGGGGGGTTTTTGTTTTTACTTATACCTGTAAAACTGAATAGCAATCCGTTTTGTGTTGTGTTAAAACTTAGCTCACGTCGAAGAAATGTCTATAACACCGTTGAATTCCATAGCGTCATCAATGAGTGTGGTAAAAAATAATGAACTTTTAGTGCGACGAGTATTGCTATTTCAGGTCTTCAAGTGCAGAATTCGCCCACTAGAGAATAACTGATGCGTTTATATGTGTCGGTTATTTTTTTTGCTTTGACTTATTTTTTACTGTACCAGAGGCCGGACTCTGAGCCGGATAGATAATTGGCCCACGAGCAACCGTAATGAGAATCGGTTGTCGTAATGAGGAACGCTAAATATGGAGCAATTATTCTCTTTTGCACTTGTACCAATCGGTACATGCTGCTGCATTGATGACTACGGAGCGTTGCGCTCTGCGTATAATCCAGCCTCTAACTCTCCTGCCTATAGGCAGAAGCGAAGTCTTCCCAGTAACTGTCGATTAAGTAGTGTCATAACGCGAATCGAAGTTATGGGAGGTTTCGCTCATGTCTCGTAATACTGCAATCCCACTAGGCGCCAACCAGACTGGTGCGAACAATCGTGTTCAACTCAGAAAAACACTGACCTTAATGCAGGTGGTGATGATGGGGCTTGCTTATCTGCAACCTATGACCATCTTTGATACTTTCGGCATTGTTTCTGGTTTGACTGACGGTCACGTAGCGACATCTTACGCTATTGCTTTGGTCGCCATTCTGTTTACCGCTCTGAGCTACGGCAAATTGGTAAAACGTTTCCCATCTGCCGGATCTGCATATACTTATGCACAAAAATCCATTAGTCCGCACGTTGGCTTTATGGTGGGTTGGTCATCGCTATTGGACTATATGTTCATGCCGATGATTAATGTCTTGTTAGCGAAAATTTATCTTCAAGCCATTTTTCCTAGCGTAGATCCGTGGATCTTCGTTGTGGGTTTTGCATTACTGATGACAGCTTTTAACCTGCGTGGCATTAACGTTGTTGCTAATCTCAACACAGCAATTGTTATTGTTCAGGTCGCCATTATGGTTGTATTTGTGGGTTTACTGATCCACGGTGTGTACAACGGGGAAGGCGTAGGAACTTTATGGAGTGCGAAACCATTCGTTTCTGAAGATGCCCGTTTGCTCCCAATGATTACTGGGGCCACGATTTTGTGCTTTTCATTTCTAGGATTTGATGGCATTAGTTCGTTGTCGGAAGAGACACCGAATGCTGGTAAGGTGATTCCGAAAGCAATTTTCCTGATAGTATTAATCGGTGGTGTTATCTTCATTGCGGTTTCTTATTTCTTACAGCTCTATTTTCCGGATGTCTCTCGGTTCAAGAACCCAGATGAATCTCAGCCGGAAATTATGCTGTATGTAGCGGGTACTCTGTTCCAAGCCATTATCTTGGTGTTCTCTTGCGTCACCGTTTTGGCTTCTGGTATGGCGGCTCACGCGGGGGTTTCCCGTCTGCTCTATGTTATGGGACGAGATGGCGTATTTCCTGAAAAAATATTTGGCTATGTTCATCCAAAATGGCGGACTCCGGTAGTCAACGTATCGCTGGTAGGTATTGTAGCGTTATCTGCTATTACTTTTGATCTGGTTACGGCAACAGCTCTGATTAACTTTGGTGCGTTAATAGCGTTCACCTTTGTAAACTTGTCAGTTATTTCTCAATTCTATATCCGTGAACGTCGCAATCGTACACTAAAAGACACAATTAATTTCTTGGTACTGCCTGTGATAGGTGCTTGTACAGTGAGTGTACTGTGGATGAATTTGGAACAAAGTTCTATGGAATTGGGGCTAACTTGGGGAGCAATTGGTCTGGTTTATATGGTATTCCTGACCCGTCGCTTCCGTCAGCCGATGCCTCAATGCTCTGAAATGGTTTAATATCTAGTATTAAAGAATAATGGCGCCGAATTTGGCGCCATTATTTTTACTATGTTGCTAATTTATCGTAATAGTGAAGAAAAGGGAGCTTAAGAAAAAAAACAGCGAGGTAGCTTACAGATAAGAAAAATTTCAACGGAAAACGGAGAAAAACAATCTATGCTCTGAGAGGTGATTCTTATTAAGGAAGAGACTATGAATGGTACAAAAACCTCTCAAAATCAACAACTCATTACTACCCTGACCAATATTGTCGGTAAATCTCATATCCTGACTGCTCCCCATAAAACTGAACGTTATCGTAAAGGCTTTCGTTCCGGTCAGGGAGACGCTTTAGCCGTCGTATTTCCCGGCTCGCTGGTGGAACAGTGGCGTGTGTTTAAGGTCTGTGTTGAAGCAGATAAAATTATCTTAATGCAAGCGGCCAACACGGGAGTCACCGAAGGTTCTACTCCGAATGGCAAGGATTACGATCGTGACATAGTGATCATTAGCACGTTGCGCATGAATAAAATTCAGATTTTAAAACAGTGTAACCAGGTAGTTGCGTTACCAGGCAGTACATTATGGCAACTTGAACGTGCGCTCAAGCCACTGGGACGTGAACCTCATTCGGTTATCGGTTCTTCCTGCATCGGTGCTTCCGTGGTTGGCGGCATCTGTAATAATTCAGGAGGTTCTTTGGTTCATCGTGGGCCAGCTTATACTGAAATGGCATTGTATGGACGGGTTAATGAGAGCGGTAAACCAGAATTGATTAATCATCTGGGTATCTATTTGGGAGAAACACCTGAAGAGATTCTCTCTTGTCTGGAAGAGCAGCGTTACAGTGATCAGGATGTAGAACAGGGTCAACGTAAAGCATCTGATCATGAATATGCCCAACGAGTGCGTGACGTAGATGCGGATACTCCATCTCGTTTCAATTCTGACGAGCGCCGTTTGTTCGAAACTTCAGGTTGTGCCGGTAAGCTGGTTGTGTTTGCGGTCCGGCTCGATACTTTTCCGGCCGAACCTTTGTCTCAAGTATTTTATATCGGTACCAACCAAACTGGCGTATTGACGGAATTGCGTCGCCATATATTAGCAAATTTTCATCATTTACCGGTGGCGGGTGAATATATGCACCGGGATATTTTTGATATTGCGGAAACTTACGGTAAAGATACTTTCATCATGATTGATAAGCTTGGTACCGATAAAATGCCGGCTTATTTTACTTTAAAAGGGAGAATGGATGCTATTTTCAACCGGGTTCCATTTTTACCTTCTAATCTTATCGATCGCATTATGCAGGGGTTAAGTCGTTTACTTCCTTCCCACTTGCCTAAACGTTTGAAAGAATATCGTAATCGTTTTGAGCACCATTTGATATTAAAGATGTCTGGTGATGGGGTTGAAGAGGCCAGAAGCTGGTTGGAAGAATATTTTAGCCGGGTAGAAGGGGATTTTTTTGCTTGCACACCGGAGGAGGGTGCTAAAGCGTTCTTGCATCGTTTTTCCGCTGGTGGATCAGCGATCCGTTATCAAGCGGTGCATAGTAACGAAGTAGAGAATATCCTTTCACTTGATATCGCTTTGCGCCGTAATGATCGTCAATGGTTTGAACAATTACCTCCAGAGTTTGATGATGTACTGGTACATAAACTTTATTGTGGGCACTTTATGTGCTACGTGTTCCATCAGGATTACATTGTTAAAAAAGGGGTGGATGTACATGCATTGAAAGAAAAGATGATAGAACTGCTTGATAAGAGAGGCGCGGAATATCCCGCAGAGCATAATGTAGGTCATTTATATCAGGCTAAGCCTCAACTTAAGGCTTTTTATCGGATGACTGATCCCACTAACACTCTCAATCCAGGAATTGGGAAAACATCCAAGTTAAAAAACTGGGGCAAAAGATCTTAATGTCAATATTCTCAGTAGTTACAACGCCATGCTGGTACTAAGAAAGTTTAAATCTGTAAAGATTGATGAGAGAATTATCGTGTCAGAAAGAAAGGCGAGTATATATGACTCGCCGTTTTATATTTATTCACCACCCGTTTAATTATCCAGCCAGTTGCACGGCATACTCCATGAGTGCTTTAAGCTGACGACATTTTTCTTCGTTGCCTTGATATTCAGTAAAGAGTTGTTCAATTATAAAGAAATATTCACTGAGTTTATCCTGAGTTAATACATCTTGACGATGACGTAACCAGCGTTGTTGTTCATCGTAAGTTAGAGTAGCAGGGTAGTTTCTGGCACGGTAGCGGAATAACAGCGTTTTAATCCGTGGGTCCTGAAAAGTCAGATCGAGTGCAGGTAAATTTTGAGGCAGTGTCTCACGGATAATATTCATTGCTGCTTTATCGGCATCACTAAAAAAGCCATTATACAGCTTAGCGTCAACATTATCGGATTCAGGGAAAGGTTCGGCCTCTGCAAACAATTCTACAACTTTTTCTCTGATTTGTGGATTATTCCGTAGAATAGCTAGATTTCTTTCGCAATGATCACGATCCAATCCAATACGTTCAGCGTCTTCTGCTCGCAAAGTGTTATCGGGAGCGATTATCGGGCACTTATTAATATGAACCAGTTTTATCGGGACTGGTGGTTGATCCGGCTGCAATTCATCATGGCGGGTATATAGACGTTCACGCAACGTATCTGCATCCAATTCCAGTAATGGTGAAATATCTCCCGCTAAATCGCACATAATAACAGCATTCTGGTTTACTGGATGCCAGGCAAGAGGCGCAACTAAACTGAGGTTGCTACGAGCAGCGCCAAACATCCCGGAAACATGAACCAGAGGTTTCATTTGAGGGATATCAATGAGGGCGCTAATTTTCCGCTTATTTCTTAACTGGAAGAAATAATTGAACATCTTTGGCTGTACTTCTTTAAGTAATTTTGCCATTGCGATTGTGGCGTAGACATCAGACATCGCATCGTGAGCATGTGAATGTTCAACGCCATTTGCCTTGGTCAGATGTTCTAGCTTAAAGCTAGGTAGGCCATCTTCATTCTCTGGCCAGACAATACCTTCGGGGCGTAAGGCATAACAGGCACGTAATACATCAAGCATATCCCAACGGGAATTACCTTTTTGCCAACTATAAGCGTATGGATCATAAAAATTGCGGTAAAAGATATTCCGGCTGACTTCATCATCAAACCGAATATTGTTATAACCGAGGATACAACTGTTCGGTATGCTGAATACATTGTGAATCTGGCGGGTAAATTCCGCTTCATTAACCCCTTTTTCTAATGCAATTTGAGGCGTAATGCCTGTAATCATGACAGCTTCTGGTTGTGGGAGATAATCATCAGCAGGTGAACAGTAAATAACTAATGGCTCTTCAATAATATTGAAATCCATATCAGTACGAACACCAGCAAACTGAGCTGGTCTGTCTAAGGCCGGATGTTGACCAAAAGTTTCGTAGTCGTGGATGTAGAAAGTGGGTTGTTCGCTGCTATTTTTCACTGTTGTTCAATGTCCAATGATATGTTAATTGTTTGTTTCTTCTGTTTTTTCAAAGAATGGATGACATTTTTGCCATAAAATACAGACAATTGTTGCTTACTATCTTAGAGAATCTAGGTAATTGCAATCAATATTGCATACATGTTTTCCTACTTTCTGTTCTGCGATTGGAAGCCAATTATTAACATTTTGGGATGAGAATAGAAAATTGTACGTTTTAAGGTCACTTATCCTTGATTACGTTGATGTATTTACTTCAATAATGTAGGTGAAATTTCTAAAATATTAATAGTGTGAATATGTCAAATTTAATTTATTTAAATATTGACGGTAAAAATATGCAACATTGAGGTTTATTTAATGAGATATTTGATAAGTTCACTAAAGGATTAGATAAATAACGATAAAAATCATGATGCACATAATTCAAATAGATTATAATTAGTAAACGTAGGAGTTATTCTTTCTCTGGGGGAAGTCGACTGATAATTATATTTTTCAGGGGGAAATTTCCTGTTATTAATAGTATTATAGGAAATTCATCAACTCCTTTTACTAGTTATCTGATAAACTGTTTAATGGATTTTATATGAAAACAAAGCATATAATTAGAATATAGTTTCCTAAATATGTTTAGTCTTATTATGGATAATTAATCTCTTGAAAATGCTCATTAATAGATTCAATATATTGATCACTTAAACCAGTTTCATATTGGATTCTTTCAAGTAAATTTATTCTATTGACACTATAAAATGGCTTAATAGAAACCCCATTTTTTGGGTGGGTTATTCTGATAATGGGAATTCTTGTTCTACGTGCATGGCCAAAAGAGATTTCGTAACCATCCAAATCAAAAGGAATTTTTTTCATCACCCAACCTAGTCATCATTATGTTTTTCGTCAATTTTAATTATGTTTAGGCAATAAGGAATTTTTTATTTTATTATTAAGACGAATATCACAAATATAGTGGTTTTTGTAAGGTATTTAAATAATAAACTAATGAACCATTTTGATTTTATATAAATTTCCATTCGAAATGATTTCATAAAAATACTATTTTGTGAGAAATTGTAAGATAAAATCATTTGCGAAAATTCAAAGAGTATAGAATCCTATGGAGGATGTTTATTATTTGAAATTTTAATAATATTCCATACAATCAATTGCCTTTATTTAACTTGTTTTTTTAACGGCTGGATTAATAATTTTATTCCTAAATAAT
>NZ_JAZGJN010000252.1:0-37044 GCF_038085095.1 Photorhabdus sp. P32
CACCGTTTCCACTAAACCAAGATTTTCCAAAACTCGCCAGTCCATGATAATTTCCGAAAAGATAGTCTCATATTGGTATTAGGAAGGGTTACATGTGGCGAAGATTAGCTATATTCAGGTGTCAATAAATGACCAGAATTATAATTTACAGAGAAATGCGTTGATGTGTATAAATTGCAATCTGTTTTTGTAGAAAAAATCTGTGAAAAGATGCTCAATGAGCAGAGTTAAAAGCTCATAATAGGAAAAAATAAGCATTGATTTATAGAGGTTTTATTTTCCACTATCATAAAGTGCCGACAGTTAAATTATTAGAAAAAATAATAAATTAAGTAACCTGATTTGTATCATCTCCCACACATTTCCCATCGAATGATTTAATAATTCGGATACTTCAACATAGCGGGACACCTTAACAGGAGAACCGCTAATATGGCACAAGATTATCATCACGGCGTCCGTGTACAGGAAATTAACGAAGGCACACGTACCATCACCACAGTTAGCACCGCTATTGTTGGTATGGTCTGTACTGGTCCTGAGGCAGACGAAAAAACTTTTCCACTAAACACTCCGGTCTTGATTACTGATGTTTCACTCGCCATTGGCAAAGCTGGTAAAACCGGTACGTTGCCTCAGGCACTCAAAGCTATTGCAGACCAGTCTAAACCCGTTACTGTTGTTGTCCGTGTAGCACAAGGTGAAACGGAAGATCAAACTACCAGTAACATCATTGGTACTACAACTAATGAAGGTAAGAAAACCGGTATACAGGCACTGTTGGCAGCACAAAGCCAATTAGGTGTGAAGCCACGTATTCTGGGAGTTCCTGGGTTGGATACAAAAGCTGTTGCTGTTGAGTTAGCGAGTATCGCGCAGAAACTGAGAGCAATGGCTTATATCAGCGCCTATGGTAGTAAGACTATCTCAGAAGTTATCGAATATCGCAAAAATTTCAGTCAGCGCGAATTAATGCTGATTTGGCCTGATTTCCTGAGTTGGGATACTGTCGCTAATAAAGACGCTATCGCCTACGCTACCGCTCGTGCACTAGGTTTGCGTGCAAAAATTGATGAAGAAACAGGTTGGCACAAAACTCTGTCCAACATCGGTGTCAATGGTGTGACCGGTCTTTCAGCAGATGTATTCTGGGATCTTCAAGATCCAGCAACTGATGCTGGTTTGCTAAACCAAAATGGTATCACGACACTTATCCGTAAAAATGGCTTCCGTTTCTGGGGTTCCCGTACCTGCGCTGATGATCCATTGTTCCAGTTCGAAAGTTACACTCGTACTGCCCAAGTATTAGCTGACACTATGGCGGAAGCACATATGTGGGCAATCGATAAGCCACTAACTCCTTCACTTGTACGAGACATTATCGAAGGTATCAATGCTAAGTTCCGTGAACTGAAATCTGGAGGCTACATCATTGATGGTCAATGTTGGTATGACCAAAACGTCAATGATAAAGACACTCTGAAAGCGGGTAAATTGACCCTCGATTACGACTATACACCTGTACCACCACTGGAAAACATGATGTTACGCCAGCGTATTACAGATCGTTACCTGATGGATTTCGCTAAAAGCATAAACGGCTAAGGGGACACAGATGGCATTACCTCGCAAACTTAAATACCTGAACTTGTTTAATGACGGCAATAGTTATCAGGGAATAGTGGAAGAACTTACTCTGCCTAAGCTGAGTCGTAAACTGGAAACCTATCGTGGCGCTGGTATGAACGGTAGCGCAACTGTGGACTTAGGCTTGGATGAAGGTGCATTAGACGTTGAATTTACTCTGGGAGGTATGGAGGCTCAGCATTATCGGCAATGGGGATTGACCAAAGCTGACGGCGTAATGTTGCGCTTTGCGGGCTCCTATCAGCGCGATGATACCAATGATGTGATTGCTGTTGAAATCGTGATGCGTGGCCGTTTCCATGAGTTTGACCACGGTACTTATAAGCAGGGAGATAACACTCAGACCAAAATCAGCGCTAAAAACACCTATTTCAAATTGACATGGGATGGTGAAGTTCTGATCGAAGTGGATACCGTTAACATGGTTGAAGTCGTTAATGGTGAGGATCGCTTGGCAGATCACCGTCGCGCTATGGGTCTTTAATCTAATCGGATAAACAAGGTTGAACCATGACAGAAACACTAATTACTCAAAACGACGAGCAGCGCACAATCGTATTAGAAGAACCGCTTGCACGTGGTAGTAGCAACATCACTGAAGTGGTGGTGCGCAAACCGAACAGTGGCGCGCTGCGTGGTGCTCGGCTACAGGCTTTGCTGGAGATGGATGTGGATTCAATGATATTGGTTTTGCCGCGCGTTACCACACCAACGCTCACTAAAAGCGACCTGTTGTCAATGACACCCGGCGATCTGATTAATCTCAGTGTTGAGGTGGTCAATTTTTTGTTACCGAAGTCGGCCAAGTCCGGTTTCCAGACCGACTAACCGTAGATGAATTGGTGGCAGATATTGCCACCGTTTTCCACTGGTCTCCGTCAGTGACAAGTGAAATGTCACTGACGGAATTACTGGACTGGCGACATCGGGCCATCTTACGAAGTGGTGCAGAAAATGAGTAATACACAGTCACAGCTTACATTGGTAATACAGTCCGTTAATAAGCTGACCAGCGCCTTGAAATCCGCACAGCGAAATAATAAAAGGTTGGCGGATTCTATCCGGCAAAATCGTGATGAATACAAGCGATTAAATCAGACTTATAAAGCCATTAAACCTTATTCTGCTCCTGAATATGCGCAGGGAACTGCGCATACCAGTAGTCAAGAGGAAGAAAATTATTCTAAATACAACACGTTACTCAATCAGAGTCGCGAGCTGAGTAAAAAAAACGGAGTTGCTGCTGGTCAGATTGTGCAGGAAACTACACGTACCAGTAGTCAAAAGGAAGAAAATCGCGGTGAAGGCCGTTATAGCAAAATCAAAGAACTTCGTGATCGTGTCAGCCAATATGGCGCTAATGCGAAATCGGCAGGCGGTAAGATACTGACAACCAGTAAAAACTTTCTGATGCCGGGTTATGATCTTAGTGCTCAAATGTCCAAAATTCAGGCGCAAACTAATATTGAAAAGAATTCTCCTGAATACACCATGTTGCTTAATCAAAGCCGTGAGTTGAGTAAAAGCACTGGGATTCCTGTCAGCCAGGTTGCACAGGGACAAAGCCTTTATGCCTCCAAGGGTTATTCTCCTGACCAGATAAAGAATATGATGCCTGGCGCGGTATTAATGTCGCAGGCAAGCGGTACAGATTTCGCCGATGTGGTTGATATTAGCACTAATGTACTGGAAGGATTTAAATTACAGTCCGAAGAGATGGGGCATGTTAGTGATGTTTTGACGGCAACGTTTATTGGTTCAAAAACAACGTTGGCGGGGTTGGGCGACACCATGAAATCTGTCGCTCCAGCGGCCGCTTCTTTGGGGGTTGATATTGAAACCGTTGCGGCTGCTACAAGAAAGCTAAGTGATGCCAATATCAAGGGAAGTGAAGCTGGAGAGGCTTTGAGCAGTGTACTAAGCCGGTTGGCTGAACCACCTAAAGCTGCTGCTGCCGCATTGAAACAACTAGATATTAAAACTCGTGATGCTAAAGGTAATTTACGGCAATTACCTGATATTCTTGCTGAACTGGATGACAAAACCCGGTCAATGAGCAGCAAACAACGTATAAATTATTTCACGGCAATTGGTGGTGAAAATGCCACTCCTGCTCTGGATGTGTTGGTGAATCAGGCAGGACAGGGGGGATTGCAATCTTTTATCGTTGAACTAAAAAATGCTCAAGGTGAATCCCAAAAAGTTGCATCTGCAATGACGAATAGCCTTACCAGTGATATCCAAAAGCTCAATGCCGCTTGGAGTGATCTAGGCGTTCAGATGTTTTCTGGCGTAGAAGGTCCTGCAAGAGAAGTTACTCAGCAAGTAACAAATGTAGTTAATAAAGTCAGTGAGTGGATGGAAGCCAACCCACGCTTAGCTGCAACTCTTGCGACTATTACGGTGGTGGTCGGAGGCATGTTAACTGTATTTGGCGCATTGGCACAGGCGATCGCTTCGATATTACTTCCATTAGCTGTAGCGAAATATAGTCTTACTTTCTTTGGTAGTACTGGTGTGAGAGCTCTCGGATTGGTAGGGAATGCTCTGAAAATGTTGGGTAACACCATGATGATCGTTGGTCGTCTGATGATGGCTAACCCAATTCTCGCCATTATTGGTGTAATTGCGATGGCTGCCGTTTATATTTGGCAAAACTGGGAAACATTGGGGCCGAAATTTTCTCAGCTTTGGGAAAATATTAAAATTAGCCTAAGTGAAAAATGGGAATCTATTAAACAGAGTGTTTTGCAAACTTGGGAGAATATTAAAACTAATATCAGTAATGCCTGGGAATTAGTTAAACAGAATACATTGGATATCTGGGAGAATATTAAAAAATCGATCTCGGATAAATGGAATGAAATTATTACTGACGTAATGAATCTACCCAGTAAATTTAAAGAGGCTGGTATAGCGATAGTTAATAGTTTATTGGAGGGGATTAATGAAAAGTGGGAAGCCCTGAAAAAGAAACTGACTTCATTGTCTGAGTATCTCCCTGACTGGATGCGGTCAAAGGAGGATATTTCAAAGGACGCCAGTAATAATGTGAGTCCTAATGTCAGTTCGGTTCTGCCCAAACATGACAAAGGGGGCATTATTCCGGCTGGCCGATTTGGCATTGTTGGTGAATATGGACCAGAGATTGTCACTGGCCCTGTCAATGTTATTAGCAGACGACAGACTGCTAAACTTGCCGCTGCTGCTGCATTTTCTTTAAGCGTAATGGCGCCTTCTACCGCAGCCAGAACAGCACCGTTGCATGCTCAGAGCTTACCGGCTCATGCTTATTCTCAGATTCAGGAAAAGAAAGCGGACAAACGTCAGGTGATAGAGTACCGCAGTGAATCACCGGTCTATCATATAAATATCTATGGTGCGCCGGAGCAGTCTGTGCAGGATATTGCAGCAGCGGTTAGGCGTGAATTGGATGATCGGGAACGTAGACAGCAGGCTCGTTTGCGTAGTTCATTCTCTGATAGAGGAGAATTCTAATTATGATGGCTGCACTGGGTTTATTTGTTTTTATGTTGAAAACCACACCATACCAGAGTATGCAATATACTCAGTCATGGCGACATGCTTTTAATAGCCGTATCGGGATGCGGCCTGCCTGGCAATTTCTGGGGCCGGATAACGACACAATGACACTTTCCGGTTCGTTATATCCAGAAATTACGGGTGGTCGTTTATCATTGACAGTACTGCAAGTTATGGCTGAAAGCGGTAAGGCTTGGTCTTTTATAGATGGCAGCGGCACGGTTTATGGTATGTTTGTCATTCAGAGTATCGACCAGACAAAAACTGAATTTATGTCGAATGGTTCTGCCCGCAAAATTGATTTCACGTTGACATTGAAGCGAGTGGATAGCTCTCTAATTGAAATGTTCGGTGATCTTCAGGGACAATTCTCTATGCTTACAGACAATTTGTCAGATAGAGTCAGGGAGGTATTGCCATGACGTCTGAATTTGGCAGGGGAGCTGAAAAAGGCAGTGCACCTTCATTTCTTTTGGAAATTGATAATAAAGATATCAGCGGGCGCATTCAATCGCGCCTGATGTCACTAACAATGACAGATAATCGTGGCTTTGAAGCCGACCAGCTGGATATTGAACTGGATGATGCAGATGGAAGTTTGGTGTTACCTTCCAGAGGTAATGTGATTTCATTGGCGTTGGGATGGCGTGATCAACCACTGATTAGTAAAGGCCGTTTTACTGTGGATGAAATTGGTCACAGTGGAGCGCCGGACAAATTAACGATTCGTGCCCGTAGCGCTGATTTCCGTGAATCTCTCAATATGAGACGTGAAGAGTCTTATCATAAGAAAACGATAGGTGATATTGTCCATACTATTGCTGCGAGGAATAACCTTAGCGCCGATTTGCATCAAGATATTGCGAAGATATTGATTAACCATATTGATCAGACGAATGAGTCAGATGGTAGTTTTCTTACCCGTTTGGCAAGGCAGGAAGGAGCAATTGCTTCAGTAAAAAATGGTAAGTTGATATTTATTCGGCAGGGACAGAATAAAACAGCCAGTGGTGCGGTTATTCCTGCATTAGTGATTACACGTCGATCAGGTGACAATCATAATTTTACTCTGTCCGATCGTGAGGCTTATACCGGCGTGGTAGCAAATTGGTTAGATGTCCGTAAACCGGAGAAAAAACATACCTTAACCGTTGAGCGAAAAAGTCAGAAAAATACTGATAAATTAAAATCTTATTTAGTAGGTAGCAAAGATAACGTATTGGAACTTTCTCGTACTTATGCTGATGAGGCTAGCGCTAAACGTGCAGCCAAAGTTGCTTGGGAAAAAATGCAACGTGGGGCAGCGACATTTTCGATTCAACTGGCTCAGGGGCGTGCAGATCTCTACCCTGAAATACCAATCAAAGTTACCGGTTTTAAACCAGAAATAGATGCTGCCGAATGGACATTAACAACAGTTACTCACACGGTGAATGGATCTGGTGGTTTTACAACAGCACTGACTCTGGAATTAAAAATTGATGATCTCGATATGAAATAATTGTTCTTTAAATGAGATCTCATTGCTATATTGTTCACATAATGAGAGTTCATGTTTTAGTTAAGGGTAAAAAAATATGATCAAGTGTCCTCTTTGTGGTAAAGCGGCTCATGCACGCAGCAGCTTTGAGCATTCCTGCCATACAAAAGAACGTTACAATCAATGTCAAAACATCAATTGTGGTGCAACTTTCGTCAGCCATGAAACGTTTGTTCGCTTTATTTCCAGACCTGGTGAAGTAATAAGTGTTAAGCCGCATCCCAAAGAAAAAACTAAAACTCAATTGAATGTGACTTGAAAATTAAAAGTTAATGGTAAATATTTGCCACCAGCAGGTGGCTTTTTACTCGGATGCCAGATTTGTTATATATCTTGCTGCTAGATACGTTGCTAAATATCTTGTGAATAAGTGAATAAATTCACTTGCGTCCCTGGTCATATTTTGTCAGCTTTGGTGTAATCAGAATCACTGATCAACACTCACCAAAGTAGGACAATAATGATGAAAAATGTGGGCTTTATCGGCTGGCGCGGTATGGTCGGCTCAGTATTAATGCAGCGTATGATTGAAGAGCGGGATTTTGATGTTATTCGTCCGGTATTCTTCACGACATCACAATACGGACAGCCAGCACCTGATTTTACTGGTCAGCAAGGTACGTTACAGAATGCTTTCGATATCGAAGCTCTTGGTGCTTTGGATATTATTATTAGTTGTCAGGGGGGAGATTATACTAATGAAATTTATCCAAAGTTAAGAGCAACAGGTTGGCAGGGATATTGGATTGATGCAGCCTCGGCGCTGCGTATGAATGATGATTCCATTATTATTCTTGATCCGGTCAACCATACGCATATTCAGCAAGGTCTTAATAAAGGCATAAAAACTTTTGTTGGTGGTAATTGTACTGTTAGCCTAATGTTGATGTCTTTGGGCGGTTTGTTTGCCAATGATTTGGTTGAATGGGCTTCTGTTGCAACTTATCAAGCGGCTTCTGGTGCGGGCGCTCGTCATATGCGTGAACTTCTGGTTCAGATGGGATCTTTGCATACTCAGGTAGCAAAAGAGCTGCAAGATCCGGCATCGGCTATTCTGGATATTGAAAGAAAAGTAACCGATTTCACCCGTAGCGGAGTTATGTCAACTGAGCAATTTGGTGTGCCGTTGGCAGGTAGTTTGATCCCGTGGATTGATAAACAACTTGATAACGGCCAAAGCCGTGAAGAGTGGAAAGGGCAGGCAGAAACCAACAAGATCCTCAACACAGGTAATAATATCATTACTGTGGATGGTTTGTGTGTACGTATCGGTGCGTTGCGTTGCCACAGCCAGGCATTTACTTTGAAATTGAAAAAAGATATTTCTATTCCTGAAATTGAGCAATTACTGGCTGCGCATAATGACTGGGTTCGTGTTATCTCAAATGATCGCGAATTCAGTATGCGCGAATTAACTCCGGCAGCGGTAACGGGGACGTTGGATACCCCTGTAGGGCGTTTGCGTAAGCTGAATATGGGCCCAGAGTATTTATCTGCTTTTACTGTAGGTGACCAATTGTTGTGGGGAGCAGCAGAGCCTCTACGTCGCATGCTACGTATCTTAGTTTAATCATTTTAATCTATTTGTTTATGTGAAAATCCACTCGTTATTCGAGTGGATTTATCTATATAGCTCTGTTCATTGTTTCTTTGTTGGTTTATTTTTGTTATTTTACATAAACTATATTAATGATTTTGCGGTTTGAAAATAAGAAATCGGTTTTATAGGGGGGGATATGAAGCAAGATAACTTATTGGATTTGAAGGTAAGGGAATTGAGAGAGTTGGCGAAAACTTTATCTTTTCGCTATCTAACTCATAGTAAAATAAGAATGGATTTTAATTCAAAAATAAATCTTTTTGTAGAGGATATATTAGGTCAGGTTCGTATTCATTGTTTATCTTCAAATGGTGCAATTGAATTTATTCAGTTTGAAATAAATCATTTGAAGGAGCAAGATTTCTATTTAACCGCAAACAGAGTAAAACAATATGCAATAATTGAGAAGGAAAAAGAGAAATCAAGTTTTTTTACTCTTATGTTAAAACAAGTTGGGTTTGTTGCTGATTCTTATACTGCTTGGGGTATTTATAAGATACAAGAGGAAAAACAATAATGGATTATACCGAAATTATTATTTCTACTAAATCATCATGGCTGGATATATTATACTATTATATTTTATCTCTTGTTATATTGTTTTTTCTATTTATTCTTAAGATAATAATAGAAGAGAAAAATAACAATCTTGTGGTTATTTTGGGTGTTATCTTGGTTCTTATATTATCTAGTGTTCAATTAATTTTAACAGGATATGAGTACGATATACCCAATTTTATTAATTTTAAAAGCGAAAGTATAAAGGTTGGTGGTTTTATATTTTCCTTATTGTATATTATTTTAATGCCAAGAAGATATTCTAGATGATTTTTTAAAAGATATAATAAAATGTCAGAATTAATTTAGTTACTGAACTAATTGTTGATAACGCTACAGCTCTGAGTATTTATCAGCTAGAAAAGGAAAAATAATGATGGATTATATTGATGTTACAATTTCCACTCAATCTACTTGGCAGGATGTTTTACTGTACTATTTTTTATCTTTGGTAATATTGTTTTTCCTCTTTATTATTAAAACAATTATAGAGAAAAGAGGGGGTTATATTTTCTTTGTTTTTTCCTTCTTTATAATAGTCATGTTCGGAACTGCGCAGTTGTTTATTGTCAAATATAGTGGTTATCATGAGGTTATATCAATGTTTATTAATTTAAATAGTGAGATAATTAGAGTGGGTAGTGTGATGTTTTCTATTTTATACGCTTTGGTTCTACCGAAAAAAGTTCAATAATGAAACAAGGCGTTAAATTAAAACGCCTTGTTTTGATTATTTAATAAATCCTGTCATCCCAAATACTATAACCGCCAGTACCTGCGATAAGGTGATTCCAGGTAATGTTTGTATATTTTAACGAAATACTTTCTTGGGGTGGAAGCTCATTATGATTCAATGAATGTGGATGTAAGACACTTATTTCAGTGATTGTGGCGCCAGTGATCTTTATATTGTAATAACGTTCTTGAGCACCATTTGAGTTAGTTCGGTAAAAATCAATAGAGCATTCAAGAGACTCATTATCAGAAATAGCAACACCGAGTAATGGTGATGATTTGTCGATAGGTTTTTGGATAATAATGGGTTGATGATCGACATTTTGAGCCCGTGTTATCGCATGGCTTAAGCTATAAACTAATATCTGATCAAGATGGTTTGCTTGATATTTATTACCAATAGAATCAATAGAAGAACATCCAGCCGATATTAATCCCTGTTTTTTTCCCTTTATTGTCATGTAAATCATGTCAGCCATATTTATATCCTTAGATTATATTTAAGTGATGTTTTACAGAAACATTAAATAAATTACACTTTATTGGCTATAAATAACAGATAAAAAAAGCGCCCATAGAGAATCAATATGAGCGCTTATTTCAGTTGATAATAATATCAATTAGATATCAATATTGGCTGCTTTCAGGGCATTCTCTTCAATAAATGCTCGACGAGGTTCAACCGCATCACCCATCAGAGTTGTAAACAGTTGGTCGGTTGCAATGGCATCTTTTACTGTTACACGCATCATGCGGCGAGTTTCCGGGTTCATGGTAGTTTCCCATAACTGTTCAGGGTTCATTTCTCCCAAGCCCTTATAACGCTGTATAGACAACCCACGGCGAGACTCTTTAGTCAACCAGTTTAGCGCCTGTTCAAAACTGCTAATAGGCTGGCGTCGTTCACCACGTTCGATATAAGCGCTTTCTTCGATTAAATTGCGAAGTTTATCGCTTAGTTGAGTAATACGATGATATTCACCACCGTGGACAAAATCGAAGTCCAATAGATAATCAGTATCAACACCATGTGTACGAACACACAGAACAGGCTCGTACATTTGGCGCTCACGATTTTCATGGAGACGATAACTGTAGCTGCTGCCGTTTTGTTCACTGTCATTCAGACGAGTGGTCAGCATTTCAATCCATTCTTCAACTTTCGCCTTATCAGACAATGCTTCTTCAGTCAGCTTCGGATGATAAATTAGGCTATTCAATAAACTTAGCGGATACAGACGTTCCATGCGTTTAATGATTTTTTGTACGCTATTAAATTCAGTCACCAATTTTTCCAGCGGTTCGCCTCTCAGGGCTGGTGCGTGCTCATTGGTGTAAAGTGAAGCGCCATCTAGTGCAATGGATAGTTGGTACTCATCCATTGCTTCATCATCTTTAATATATTGTTCTTGTTTGCCTTTTTTGACTTTATACAGTGGCGGTTGAGCAATAAATACATGACCGCGCTCAATGATTTCTGGCATTTGACGATAGAAGAAAGTCAGCAATAGAGTACGAATATGAGAACCATCGACGTCCGCATCCGTCATGATAATAATGCTGTGGTAACGCAGCTTATCTGGGTTATATTCGTCACGGCCAATACCGCAGCCCAATGCTGTGATCAGGGTTGCCACTTCTTGAGAAGAGAGCATTTTATCGAAACGCGCTTTTTCGACGTTCAGGATTTTGCCTTTTAGCGGCAAAATTGCCTGGTTTTTGCGGTTACGGCCCTGTTTTGCCGAACCACCCGCCGAGTCCCCTTCCACTAAATAGAGTTCAGAGAGTGCCGGATCACGTTCCTGACAATCAGCCAGTTTGCCTGGCAGCCCAGCCAGATCCAGTGCCCCTTTGCGACGTGTCATTTCACGCGCTTTACGGGCTGCTTCACGAGCGCGAGCGGCATCAATAATTTTACTGACGACAGTTTTAGCGTCGTTTGGATTTTCCAGTAGGTATTCCACCAGCTTCTCATTCATCAACGTTTCAACCGCAGTCTTCACTTCGGAGGAGACGAGTTTGTCTTTAGTCTGAGAAGAGAATTTTGGATCAGGCACTTTAACGGAAATAACGGCAACTAAACCTTCCCGAGCATCATCACCGGTGGCGCTGACTTTGGATTTCTTGTTGTACCCTTCTTTGTCCATATAACTATTAAGGGTACGTGTCATCGCAGTACGGAAGCCAACTAAGTGAGTGCCCCCATCGCGTTGTGGGATGTTATTGGTAAAGCAGTAAATATTTTCCTGGAAACCATCATTCCATTGCATTGAAATTTCAACGCCAATGCCATCTTTTTCTGTAGAGAAATAGAAAACATTTGGATGAATGGGTGTTTTATTTTTATTTAGGAACTCAACAAACGCTTTAATTCCACCTTCATAATGGAAGTGGTCTTCTATATTAGTGCGCTTATCAATGAGGCGGATAGATACGCCGGAATTCAGGAAAGATAGTTCACGCAGGCGTTTAGCCAGAATGTCATGCTGGAATTCTGTGTTATTACGGAAAGTATCCATGCTCGGCCAGAAACGGACACGGGTACCTGTCTGTTCAGTTTCCCCAACGACTTTCAGTGGGCTTTGCGGCACACCAAGGTGATAAGTCTGTTCATGAACTTTGCCGTCACGGCGGATAACCAATTCTAGCTTTTCAGACAAGGCGTTAACAACGGAAACCCCTACGCCGTGCAAACCGCCGGAGACCTTATAAGAGTTATCATCGAATTTACCCCCCGCATGCAGCACCGTCATAATAACTTCGGCTGCTGAAACACCTTCTTCTTCGTGTATACCGGTAGGAATACCGCGGCCATCATCCTGTACGGAGACTGAGTTATCAGCATGAATAGTGACGATAACTTCGCTACAGTGACCAGCGAGGGCTTCGTCGATAGCGTTGTCGACAACCTCGAAGACCATGTGGTGTAAGCCGGTACCATCGTCTGTATCGCCGATATACATGCCCGGACGTTTACGCACTGCATCCAGCCCTTTTAATACCTTGATACTTGAGGAGTCATATGTATTCGACATCAACGTTTCTCGCTCATTTTTAATCCTGTGGTTGAACCTCTATTTTGCCATTTTCCACGCGAAACATCTTGCTATTTCCATCAAGCATGTCTGTTATTTGGTCGGGATTTATCGCACTGACAAATACCTGTGCTTGCGTGGATTTTAGACGTGCGGCCAGCAATTGACGGCGGCCGGTATCCAGTTCGGAGGCAAAATCATCAAGCAGATACAGACATTGTTGTCCGCTCTGTCGGGTGAAATATTCACCCTGTGCTAGCCGCAGTGCGCACATCAGTAACTTTAATTGACCGCGGGATAGCATATCTTCTACTGGCGTTCCTTCTGCACGAATGCGCAGATCTGCCTTATGTGGGCCGGAAGCTGTATAGGTTAACGTTCTGTCGCGCTCAAATTGGCGCTCCAGTAATTCAGCATAATTACTCTCTTTGTCCCAGCCCTGTTGAAAAGAGAAGCTTAATATAAATTCGGGTAAGAATTGCTGACAAGTATTCGTAATATCCTGAGTGATGTTTGTAACATATTCACCACGCCACTGATTTATTTGGTTAGCGAGTGGTACTAATTCTTGATCCCAAGGTCGTATCTGGCTATAGCGGGTAACTTGTCGTAGTGCTGCGTTGCGTTGTTTGAGTAGCCGTTTTAAGTTTACCCATGCAGAAAAAAAGCGTGGCTCATTGTGAAAGCAACCCCAGTCAATAAAGGCCCGTCGATATTTTGGCCCGCCATTTAATAGAGTAAACCCTTCTGGGGTAATAAGCTGCATCGGTAACATCTTGGCCAGTTCTGCAATTTTACAACCATCACTACCATCAATTCTGACTTTACTGTCGCCATTACGGTTTTTACTCAGACCGATAGACCGTTCCCGTTCATTCTCTGGTTGCCCTAGCCGCCCATGCAGAACGAGCTCATTGCAGTCATGACGGATTATCCGTCCTGCCTGAATGCTACGAAAAGAGCGCCCGTGACCTAGCGTATAAATCGCTTCCAGCACACTGGTTTTGCCGCTGCCATTAGAGCCGACCAGAAAGTTAAATCCGGTAGCTAGAGGCAAGTCAGCGGCGGCGATATTACGAAAATCGCGGATAAGTAAACGCGTGAGAGTCATATACCTGAAATAAAAACCGGTTACAGGCGCATTGGCATCACGACATAAGCCGCATTGTGGCTGGCACAGTCTTCTATCTGAACACTGGAAATAGCATCAGTCAGTAATAAACGAACCTCTTCACATCTTAGTGTATTGAGAACATCTAGCACGTAACTGACATTAAAGCCTATTTCCATTTCAGCGCCTTGGTAGCTGACATCTACAATCTCTTCGGCTTCTTCCTGTTCAGGGTTATTTGCTGTGATTTTTAGCTGGTTTTCACTGAAATAGAGGCGAACTCCACGGAATTTCTCATTAGAGAGAATCGCCGCGCGTGAAAAAGCCTGTTTCAGCATATCGCAATTGGCTTCCAGGGTTTTATCCGGGTTCTTTGGTAATACGCGACGATAATCAGGGAAACGCCCATCCACCAATTTAGAGGTGAAAATAAAGTCGCCAACGTGGGCACGAATATTGTTACTGCCGATTTGTAACTGTAGCGGAGTATCGCCGCCATCCAGCAATCTCATTAGTTCAATAACGCCTTTACGTGGCACGATAACCGAATGGGAAGGCAGTTTTTGACCAATTCCCATGGAACAGACTGCCAGACGGTGACCATCGGTTGCAACTGTACGCAACTCTTCTCCTTCGGTTTCAAACAACATACCGTTGAGGTAATAGCGGACATCCTGGTGAGCCATTGAGAACTGAGTTGATTCAATAAGGCGCTTCAATGTAGCTTGTGGCAGTGAAAACTCCACCTCACTTTGCCAGTCATCAAGATTTGGAAAATCAGAAGCGGGCAATGTGGAAAGCGAGAAACGGCTGCGACCAGAACGCACCAATAGGCGGTCACCATCCAGTTCTACACTGATTTCGGCCCCGTCTGGCAGACCTCGCCAGATATCAAAGAATTTACGTGCCGGTACCGTGGTTGCACCTGCTTCGTGTGGCAATGAAAGCGTGACTCTTGCCATCATTTCCATTTCTAAATCTGTGCCGGTCAGCAACAGGGAGCCTTCTGTAACCTGTAGTAATAAGTTACCAAGAATGGGCAGAGTAGGGCGGCCGCTCAGCGGACTACTGACCTGTTGCAGTGGTTTTAACAATTGCTCACGTTCAATGATAAATTTCATAGCACTAGGAAGACAATGTTCTGATTAAGTTAGAAAAATCCTCTTTGATGTCGTGACTTTCTTCACGCAGTTGCTCGATTTTACGACAAGCATGCAGCACAGTTGTGTGGTCACGTCCACCAAAGGCATCCCCGATTTCAGGCAAGCTGTGGTTGGTTAACTCTTTTGCCAGCGCCATTGCCATTTGCCTTGGACGGGCAACGGAACGGGAGCGCCGTTTGGAAAGTAAATCGGCCACCTTGATTTTATAATACTCAGCGACTGTTTTCTGAATATTATCAATGGTAACCAGTTTTTCTTGCAGTGCTAACAGGTCACGTAATGCTTCACGTACAAAATCAATAGTAATCGCTCGACCGGTAAAATTGGCATTCGCTATTACCCTGTTCAGTGCTCCTTCAAGCTCACGGACATTAGAACGCAGACGTTTAGCGATAAAGAAAGCAACTTCTCCCGGCAACTGGATTTCGTTTTCGTCTGCCTTTTTCATCAAAATAGCGACACGAGTTTCGAGTTCCGGTGGTTCAATGGCAACGGTTAGCCCCCAACCAAAACGGGATTTTAACCGATCTTCTACCCCATTGATCTCTTTTGGATAGCGATCTGATGTCAGAATAATCTGTTGGTTGCCTTCCAGTAATGCATTGAATGTGTGGAAAAACTCTTCTTGAGAGCGTTCTTTATTGGCAAAAAACTGAATATCATCGATCAGTAATGCGTCGACAGAGCGGTAATAGCGTTTGAACTCTTCTATTGCATTATTTTGTAATGCCTTGACCATATCCTGAACAAAACGTTCAGAATGCATATAGACCACCTTGGCATTTGCCTTACGTGCCATAATGCTGTTACCTACGGCATGTAATAGATGGGTTTTACCCAAACCTGTACCACCATAAAGAAATAGTGGGTTATAAGCACCGCCGGGATTATCAGCGACCTGTCTTGCAGCAGCGCGAGCAAGTTGGTTGGATTTACCTTCGACAAAGTTATCAAAAGTATGTTTTGGATTAACATTAGAGCGATAAGATAGCTCTGGTTGTACCGCAGTGTTATCCCAACTGGGGCGTACTGATATGTTTTGCGGTGCAGGTGCAACCGGCGCGTGAGCAACAACCCTTTGTGGCGGGCTATCGTTTTGGGAAATGGGTTTATTGCCAACTTCAAAACGTAATAATGGTACTTCTGCTCCACAGAAGTCATTCAACAACCCATTGATGTTGTTGATATACTTCTCTCTTACCCAATCCAGAACGAACCGATTTGGGGCATAAAGCGCCAGCGTGTTGCCACTTAGCTCTGCCTGAAGGGGGCGTATCCACATACTGAATTCTGTGGCAGGTAATTCATCCTGCAATCGGGCAAGACATTGCTGCCAAAGCGAAAGTGACACGGTGGACTCCCCTAAAACAAGGCCAATTAACAATTAAAGAAATCGGAGTGGTTAGCTCATTATATTGGGTACAAAACAACGACTCCTCTAAGGCGAAGAAGGATCGATTGTCATGTGTATGGCGATTTTTAATGTCATCGCTCCCCCATGATCCGAGGATAAGATCCAAATCATGGCTTGGGATCATAGCGCAAAAGACGATATAGATCTTCATTCTTTTACACAGTTTAAGCGCTTTTTATCCACAGGATAAAATTGTCTGTGAAATAAAGGGCTGTAAAGGGGTTGTAGTGGAGTTATGGCGGCTGTCGAATGCAGATCGAGAATAAGCCGATATTTAAAGTAAAATCGGACCAAGGATCATAACAAAAAACGAAGATCTACCGGTGATCGTTGCGCTTTGTTCAGTAGTCCGTATAATGTTGCACCCTATGTGCGATACCAGAGTTTTTACCGATAATTCTTGGTGAAAGGTTCTGGCGTACGCATGGGCAGAGTGTTGGTAAACATCCGACTCAGTAGAAAAGCCGGCCGACTTTGCGTTATGTAAATTGACTCAGAGCTGTACATTTTATTACAATCCCGCTTCTTTTATATTGATGTTGCGATTGAGGCATCGGTGTCTATTTCTCACTGGCTGCCAACGCATTTACTGAATCAGTAATAATCTTAAGTTAGGTAGAAATCGCTATGAAACGCACTTTCCAACCATCCGTACTGAAGCGTAACCGTTCTCACGGCTTCCGCGCTCGTATGGCTACCAAAAATGGTCGTCAGGTTCTGGCTCGCCGTCGTGCAAAAGGCCGTGCTCGTCTGACCGTTTCTAAGTAATAAAGCTAACCATCTAGTGGTTACGCTCGCTTTTCCGAGGGAGTTACGCTTGTTAACTCCCAAGCATTTCACTTATGTTTTCCAGCAACCCCAACGGGCAAGTTCGCCAGAGATTACTATCCTTGGTCGCCTGAATGAGCTGGGGCATCCCCGTATCGGTCTTACTATAGCCAAGAAAAATGTTAAACGAGCTCATGAGCGTAACCGGATTAAACGGTTGGCCCGTGAAAGCTTTCGTTTAAACCAACATAAGTTGCCTCCTATGGATTTTGTGGTATTGGTTAAGAAAGGCGTTGCTGAGCTTGATAACCGTGCGTTAACGGAGGCGTTGGATAAATTATGGCGTCGTCACTGTCGTTTGGCTCGCGCTTCCTGATCGCATTAATCCGGGGATATCAGTTGGTTATAAGCCCGCTGTTGGGGCCTCGTTGTCGCTTTAATCCTACATGCTCTCAATATGGCATTGAGGCATTATGTCGATTTGGAGTGATAAAAGGCTGTTGGTTAACGGTGAAACGCATATTAAAATGCCACCCTTTACATGAAGGTGGTGATGATCCTGTCCCACCCGTAAAAAACAACGATAACAGAGAACACTAACGATGGATTCGCAACGTAATCTTCTTCTCATCGCTTTGCTGTTCGTTTCTTTCTTGGTCTGGCAAGCATGGGAAGCAGATAAAAATCCGCAGCCAACGACAGTACAGGCCACGCAACAAACGGATATGCCGAGCAGTGAGAATCAAGCTGTACCAGGCAGTGGAAAAGGTAAACTTATCACGGTTAAAACTGATGTGCTCTCTCTGACCATCAATACCCGTGGTGGTGATATCGAAGAGGCTGACCTGTTAGCCTATCCTGATACCCTGGGTTCAAACCAGCCATTCAAGTTGTTGGAAACAACACCTGCTTTCTCTTATCAAGCGCAAAGCGGATTGACGGGGAAAGATGGCCCAGATAATCCGCTGAATAGTGAACGCCCACTGTACACCGCAGCACAGGATAGCTATGTATTGGCTGATGGGCAGGATGAATTGCGTATCCCGATGAATTTCGTCACTAAAGATGGCATTGTTTATGTCAAAACATTTGTCCTGAAACGTGGTGAATACGCGATTAGTGTCGATTACCATGTTAATAACACGACGGAAAAGCCGTTACAGATGACCTTCTTTGGTCAGTTGAAACAGAGTGTTGAACTACCCAAGCATCGTGATACAGGCAGCAGTAACTTTGCATTGCATACTTACCGTGGCGCCGCTTATTCTTCCGACGATACCAAATACAAGAAATATAGCTTTAGCGATATTGAAGGTGAATCTTTATCCGTGACCACCAAAGGTGGCTGGATTGCCATGTTGCAACAATATTTTGCTACCGCTTGGGTTCCTGCGGCTAATGAAACCAGTACTTTCTACACTGTTGCATTAGATAAAGGGATGGCTGCGATTGGCTATAAGAGCGCGCCAATCTCTGTTGCGGCTAATAGTGAAAAAACGGTCTCTTCCACATTGTGGATTGGCCCGGAAATTCAAGATGAAATGGCTGCTGTAGCACCTCATTTGGATCTGTCCGTAGACTATGGTTGGTTATGGTTTATCTCTCAGCCGTTATTTAAGTTGTTGAAGTTCCTGCATGGTTTTATTGGTAACTGGGGCTTCTCCATCATCGTTATCACCTTTATTGTGCGTGGTATCATGTACCCGCTGACCAAAGCACAATACACTTCAATGGCGAAAATGCGTTTGTTACAGCCTAAATTGGCGGCTATGCGTGAGCGTATTGGCGATGATAAACAGCGCATGAGCCAGGAAATGATGGCATTGTATAAAGCAGAGAAAGTAAACCCACTGGGTGGTTGTTTGCCTCTGTTGATCCAGATGCCAATCTTCCTTGCTTTATATTACATGTTGATGGGTTCTGTTGAATTGCGTCATGCGCCATTTGCTGGTTGGATTAATGACTTGTCTGCGCAAGATCCTTATTACATCCTGCCGTTGCTGATGGGTGTGACAATGTTCATCATCCAGAAAATGTCTCCGACAACAATTACTGATCCGATGCAACAGAAGATTATGACCTATATGCCTGTCATATTTACCATATTCTTCCTGTGGTTCCCATCGGGTTTGGTTCTGTACTATATCGTCAGTAACCTGGTGACAATCATCCAGCAGCAATTAATTTATCGTGGGCTGGAAAAACGCGGTCTGCATAGTCGTGAGAAAAAGCCGGCGAAATAAAACATACACCCTATGGATTTCAAGATGGATCGCGGCGGCAAGGGAGCGAATCCCCGGGAGCATAGAAAACTATGTGACCGGGGTGAGTGAGTGCAGCCAACAAAGAGGCAACTTGAAAGATGACGGGTATAGCTTCAGCCAGAATACATGCTAGCCGTTGTAACAGAAAAGGCGGTCATTGACCGCCTTAACTATTTGAATAAAAAAGTCATTTGAGCGAAACAGCAAATTAGAGAGATAACCATGCATACCACGGATACGATTGTTGCTCAGGCTACCCCGCCAGGACGAGGAGGAGTTGGCATTTTGCGTGTTTCCGGCCCGAAAGCCGCACAGGTAGCTGAGGTGGTATTAGGTAAATTACCCAAACCTCGTTATGCAGATTACCTGCCATTTCGTGATGTGGATGGTCAGATACTTGATCAAGGGATTGCTATTTACTTTCCGGGGCCCAATTCATTTACCGGAGAAGATGTACTGGAGCTTCAAGGTCATGGTGGGCCGGTTATTCTCGATTTGCTGCTTAAACGTATTCTGACTTTGCCAGGTGTGCGAATCGCTAACCCAGGTGAGTTTTCTGAACGCGCTTTTCTGAATGACAAACTGGATTTAGCTCAGGCGGAAGCCATTGCTGACCTGATCGATGCCAGTTCGGAACAAGCAGCCCGTTCAGCGATGAACTCCTTACAGGGCGCTTTTTCTACACAAGTTCATCAAATGGTGGAAGCACTTACTCACTTGCGAATCTATGTAGAAGCGGCTATTGATTTTCCAGATGAAGAGATTGATTTCCTTTCTGATGGGAAAATCGAAGCCAAGTTGGATGAAGTGATGGCTGAGCTTGAGCGTGTACGTTCTCAGGCGCGTCAGGGTAGCCTTTTACGTGAAGGGATGAAAGTTGTTATCGCCGGTCGCCCTAATGCAGGAAAGTCCAGTCTACTTAATGCATTAGCAGGTCGTGAAGCGGCTATTGTGACGGATATTGCGGGTACAACCCGTGATGTGCTGCGTGAACATATCCATATTGACGGTATGCCGTTGCATATCATTGATACCGCGGGTTTGCGCGAAGCCAGTGACGAAGTTGAACGTATTGGTATTGAGCGTGCTTGGCAGGAAATTGAGCAGGCTGATCGTGTGCTGTTTATGGTAGATAGCACGACAACGAACGCGGTTGAACCTGTAGAAATCTGGCCTGAATTTATGGTTCGTCTGCCTAAATCGCTCCCTATCACGGTCGTTCGTAATAAAACAGATATGACTGATGAAGAGACAGGTATTGCCGAAGTAAGTAGTTACTCGCTAATTCGACTTTCCGCCCGTAGCGGTGAAGGCATTGATTTATTGCGCGATCATCTGAAAGAAACGATGGGTTTTAGCAGTAATACCGAAGGTGGTTTCTTGGCTCGTCGTCGTCATTTACAGTCATTAAATACCGCAGCGGAACATTTACAACAGGGCCATGAACAATTGGTGGTTGCCCGTTCAGGTGAATTGCTGGCGGAAGAGCTGCGTCTGGCGCAGCAGGCATTGAGTGAGATCACGGGTGAGTTTACTTCCGATGATCTGTTAGGAAGGATTTTTTCGAGTTTTTGTATTGGGAAGTGAAGTGGTCATTTTTAAAGTGTAACGCTTCAAAACCCATTTACTTCGCTTTGATCCGTTTTACCAAAATCCCATCGTGCATTGTAAAGTCGTTTTCCGATTGCTTTTAAAAAAATGGCGCTGTTTTAAAAGCGCCAAATACAGTGAGGTATACGCTGTTCCAACAGTCACAACATCTGTTACCGGAACAAAATTGTTTTTAAATGATCGTCTGTCAAATCAAACTCAGGATCTTTACCTGTTAACGCTTTCGTTAATGGCATAATTTTGGTTCTCACACCCATTCCTCGGTAATCGACATAGCCATAATCACGTAATACTTCCATAACAATGGTATTTCTGGGGGAACGCTGCCCTGCTTTCATTTTTTCTATCGTCATAGAGTTTGGTAGCGAACCCGGACTAATTACTTCAAGCCGGTCAGAATAACCAGATACTTCAATTTCAACAAAACGCGTCCAATCGCGGTGCGCCAGCGCATTGACCAAGGCTTCTCTAACGGCCTCAAGTGGATAAAACCACTGTCTCTCTCGCCTTAACTCTTCATTCACCTGATCAGACTCTTGAGAAATAAAGGGACTCATAGCCTCCATGAATTTCTCAATAACGCCACCATCGACTAGCCGTTTATCACCATTTTCAAGATCCCAGCGCCCGACCATTGGGCCATCAATGATGTCATCCAATGCAGCTTGGTATTCCTTATCTTCACCATGAAATACCATGACCCGTAAACCCGATTGTTTGAGATAGCGTCTCGGGCTTTTACCAAATAACACCAAGCCCGCGATTGTGCAGCAAACATTGCCTGCGGCTTCGGTTAAAAAACCCAGACCAAGTAGCCTTGCTTGCCATTCATCAGGCGTTTTAGGTACATCGGGATCTTGTAAGATATCCTTTACATAATTGGTTAGGCGAGCGTCATCCAAACAACTCATATCTGTACGAGGCACAGGCATTACTTCAGTATGCAGCATTCCACCCAATTCAAACAATCGCATCTGCTGCTCTCTAGTTGCTAGCCTAGATGTTGTTCCAACACGAATATAGATGTCCTCTTTTCCGCTATGGCGAACGATGTAGGGTTTCGAAATGCCGATGGGAAAGCTAACGATAGCAACCAGTTTGCCATCATCCAATTTCACTTCTTCGTAAAACGGCAGAATCATCGGATGAATTTTGCTCTGAAAGACATTCATAACCCACTCTTCAAGATCATGCCTTTGTACGCCGCTAATAGTGCCGTCATCTTCCACACCTAGCAGTACCCGTCCCCCTTGAAAGTTGGTCATAGCAACAACTTCTTTGGCTAACTGCTCAGGACGTATATCATCTCGCTTAAACTCCACACCTGAGTTTTCGCCATTGGCAATAATTTCCAACAATTCTGTTTTTAACATCGTTCTCTCCCAAGGAAGTAAAGCATTCAGTTAAAGCCGTACTTTTCACGGCGTTGATTAAACGCACTCTTACCACCTTCCAATATATCTGCCGCTAGTTTTTGCACTTCTGGCATATCGATCGCACCCTGTTGTTCTGGCAGGATCAACCCTTTGTTATCTTCCACACTTAACACGCCAATCCATTCCGCGTCGCCAAATACCGGAATATTGGCGTTGTGGGTTGCGAACAAGAACTGTCGGCTTAGCTTGGCTCTGCGCAGCTCAGCAACGATACGCTCAGCAATAAAGGCGTTATCAAGGTTATCCTCCGGCTGATCAAGGATAAGAGGATCTTGGTTGTCCAATAGCAACAGGTGCAAAATCGCCGTACATTGTTGGCCGGTCGATAATTCCCCAATTGGGCGGAAAACGGCCTCCCGTTCACCATGAGTGATATTCAGCTCAATCGCCATTGTATCGGGAAGCTGCAACTCTTCTAGCTCAAGCAGTTTATACTCAGGCAAACGGCTTAACGCTCGTACAACGGAATTAGGTATACCAAAATTAGAGGTTAATTCAGTTTCACCTTGGCGAATAGTGGCAGCAAGATTGGCTGGTGTGAACTCACCCTCTAAAACCCACGCTAGCCTTTTCGGCCCAACACCTTCCAAATTGCAATCACTCAGGAAATTCACTAATTCTTGGCGGTTACCTTCAGAATTCAGACTAAGGCGTACCTTCTGATCTAACTTGCGAGTGAGCCGTTTAACCGACTTCTGCATGGCGCTAGCACGTGCGCTGGTCTGCTGATCTAACTCAAGCAATAGTTTCTTGCGCTGACTATAGAGCTCGTTGAGTTGGGTTTGTCGGTTTTGCAAGGCAGTTTCTTTTGGACGAATCTGTTCAATTTGCTTTAGTAAGGTTTGATATTCAGCGCCAATCTGCCGACCCGTTTTACCCTGACTTGTAGGTATGTCTTTAAACGCATTTTCAAGTTGTTGTTCTTCTGCATGCAACCTTTCCAACAGTTGTTGCTGTAGAGGAAGTAAGTCCCTTGAGGTTTTACTGGAGAGCTCCTCGACTTGGATTAAACATTGAGTTAAAGAGTTATTTAACATCTCCAAAACTTGACGCTTTTGTTTTAAGAGATCTAAGTGTGGCAATCCTTCTAAGCTGGCATCGCTTAAAAATACCGTATCTGGCAAACTGTCTTTTAAGATGTTGATAGCTTCTTTTACTCGAGTAATTTCTTCATTAACTCTCCCACTCAGTTGTTTTTCCTTTTCCAGCTTTGGAATCACTTTCAACTTTTCATCAATGCCCAGCGCTCGGAATTGTTTAGCCTGATCCAATAACTTGGGTAAACGCTCAACTTCTGCCTCAATATCTGCTTTTTGGCTAAGCGCACGAATAACGGTTTCACGGTTATCCTTAAGGCTCACTAGCACTTTGGTTATGGCCTTATCAAACTGTTCGTGCTCACTTCCCAAGAATCGTTCAATAAGTAAGTTTCGGCTTTGCTCATCCCGAGTCATCTCATAAATTTCATTCTGACCGTACAGCTCAACGCCAGGCAGTAAATCTTTGGGGTGATAAGGTGAAATTCTGCCGTTTTCATTCACCACTGGCTGGTTTCCATATTTGCGGCTCACCGTAAATATGCGGCCATGCATGGTTGCAGAGCGAACACTGACTTCAACCATGCCTTTTTCGAGACCTAAGTTATTTTTTACAATAGCGTCATGCTGAGCTTTCGATGCTTTACCAAAAGGTTCTAAATCAAAAGCATAACGAATACACTCCAGCAGGGTTGATTTGCCCGTACCTCTACCACCAATCACCGCGTTTAAGTGATCCGATAATTCAATATCCACACCATCAAGGTAGCCGCCGACAAAACGAATACGTTCGATAGCTGATGCATAGTTTTCCGGTTTGTCTGAATTTAGCCGCACTCTGGAGCCAGCATCTAAAAAAGCTTGCTTGAAAGAAGTGAAGCAGGGCTTGGTCATTTTAATTAAACAAGAAGCGCCATCAGCTTTAATCTCTTCAGGCTGCGCCACATCAGCGGCATTGATGGCAGCCATTTCCTGCTCGCGGCGATAGTTATCATCCTTATTTAGGAAAACTTTACGATAAAAGTCGTTCTCTACACCTTTTAGGTCCTCAACTGAACCTGGGATCTGAGCAGCCAACAGCCCTTTATGTTGCCAAACATAACTCATCCGACGTTTTAACACGCCATCATCATTAATACAGTGGGCCGCGAAAATGAAACCACCCTTATCGTTTACGTAATTAATAATATCCGTGGCAGATTTCTGTACTGGGGCTTCCGGCTGGTTTATATCCACACCCAATGCCCCCAAATGCATTTTTATCAGATCAGCCGAAGCTGATTCATCAAACAAGCAAACGAAGTGAATTTTCTCACTAGAGGCAACTTCAAAGCCGGGGAACACCACGATTCCACGTTGTGCAAAGAGATCTCTAATCTTTTCAAAACCATTCACTGACCCATGATCAGCTAGGCCAATGACTTCAATTCCCATCTCTAGCGAAGCATTTAACAATTGCTGATTATAATCATCTTCAGAAAGCGTCTGTTGCTGCCCCCGATATTTTATGTAGCCTGAAGAATTTACCTGCAATGCACACTTGAAAAAATGTGCTTTAGCGTGCTTATTGGTCTGAATAGTCATACTTATACTCCACTTATACAGGCATATTCATCGTTCAGACTTTGGTAATTTACATCGACAAAATTGTCTTAAAGCAGATCCGTATTAAGACCTGCGGTTTTCAAACGTTGCGTCAGATTACGCATTTTACTGAACTCAGTGCCAAAACTCTGGGTAAGCCCAACACCTTCACAAAAGTCTTTAGCTGTAATGTTTTTCAGCTCATCGGCATACTTAATCATTTGTAGATGCAGCTCAGCCGTGTACTGATTGCGTGGCGCATTCGCTAAAACCTGCTTGATCCTTTCGTAAATATCTTGTTCGTTTATCATAACCTTTACCATCGAACATTTAGATAATTTAGCTAAATTATCTAATTTATATACGTACCGCAAGGAAAACTGTAGTGGCGTTGGTAAACGTTCTAGGCTATTTGCAAATAGATGGGGGATGGTTTGCTTTACTGATAGCAAGCTAGTGAGATAATGCTACCATTGAGTTACAAGAAATGCGTGATATATCCTTTCAGAACAAAGTCTTACTAAGCATAGTATTAATTAGGGAGTAAATACTTTGATCCATACTTACTCCAGAATGCACATAACAAATTGTTTTAATGATATTTTTCACATTTTGTATTGGCAAGTGAATTGGTAAAAGGCAGATGTGGAATTTTTTTACCGGCTATAACAGGTTAAATTACATTTAACGGTTTTAGCGTGTAAAAATTGATTTACCTGTTATACCGTGTAACAATGAGATTAATTGCTTAAATTGGTTGACCTCAATATGAAAGTGACTAATTCGAAACAACTCAGTACATATTTGAAAGATGTCAGGCTCACTCAAAAGCTTTCCCAAGGTAAAGTGGCAAGTAAAGTGGGTATTCGGCAGGACACGGTATCAAGCTTTGAGCTGCATCCAGATTCTACCAAGCTAGAGACCTTCTTTAAGATTATGTCAGCATTGAATTTAGAACTTGATATCCGGCCAAGAAACGCTACGGAGATAAATTCATCAATGGAAGATGACTGTACAACGTCGGATCAGGTATGGAAAGAGGAGTGGTAATGGCCGTACTGGATGTCTATATGAACGGTTATCAGGTTGGAGTATTCACTAAAACCAATACTGGCTTCCATTATTTCAAATATGATGAGATTTGGCTTAGGTTGCCGGGTAGTCGTCCCATTTCACCTTAGCATATTGCACCCAGCAAAGCATGGATGGGCATATGCCCATGAATCAGTGCTTCTGCTTGAATTTGATCCAGCTCTCAACAATTCAGAAAAATTAAAGAAAAAAATAGCTAAGTCCGATAAAATATAAAACAAAATTTCAATAGACTATATAATATAAGTGGAGTTGTAAGATGAAGTATGATCCACGGTTAAAAACATTTGTTGATAATGATTACAGATTAGAAGATCATCTTGATTTTAAAAAATAAATAGAAGATCAAAAATATAACCGTATGATATTGGAATTGGAGCATCAATTTAAACTAAACCAAGAAGTTATTGCTTTATTAACAGAGGATGAGGCAATAACTTATATAAAAACATTAGATCATAACTTCTATAATAAATGGAAAAATAATGTTAAAACCTTTTATTCATATGCTGATCCAGCTTCATCATTTGCTGGTAATATAAAAGACTCTTATGGCGTGGCTAAAATAGTAAATGATTTAAGGAGTTTCGGTGTTAAGGCAACGGAATATGCCGGGAAAGAGGGTAAAAAATATATAAAATTAACAGGTTATCCTGGAGTAAGAGACTATTTAAATGCCACAAGATATCTTGCTAATAATCCACGTATAGTGTCTTTTGGGGTAGGTACGCTAGGTATTCATGATGGGATTGTTAACGGTGCTAGATTCGGTATAGTATTCTCAGCAGCATATAGAGCAGTTGAGTTAATACTTAAAGATGATTATGGATTAGCTGATTTGTTTGTTAACTTAACAATGGATGGTGCAAAATTAGCGATATCAACAGGCGTTGCTTTGGGCGTTAATTCACTAATAGCAGCGCCACTCTTAACTATAGGGTGGAGTCTTTTGGCTGTAACTATTGGAGTTTTTGCTCTTGGGGTTGGAGTTTCGTTTACTTTATATTGGTTGGATGATTATTTTAAAATTAGTGAAAGCATAATTAAAAACATAAAAAATAGAAAAATAAATGTTCTTGTGGGGACACCTACGGCAGATCAGTTTTTTAATATGTGGGGTAGATATAGTCGTGGATAATATAAATAAAATAAAAATATACTTAGGTTCGTTATTTGTTTTTTTTATGGCGGCATTATTTGTATTTTTCTCATTAAATGATTATATAGGTTTTTTTAGGCGTGATAGCGTTATTACATTCTCATGGAAGAGTGCAGGATTTATCTGGTTTTCTCCTTTACTTATTCATATTGCTTATGCTTTGTTAAGAATTGCTAAAAATAGAACAAAAAATCTCAATGGTAAAATTGGGGATTATATTTCATGTGTATCAATAGTGGGGTTTATTCTTACTTTATTTGTATCTTTTTATGTTGATGATGAATTAAAGTTGGAGGGGTATGTAACATGTAGTAAATCATCATGGATGGCTCCAAATAAGTATGTTAAGGACATTTCACTTTGTCACTAAGCATATGTCTTTATATTTTTAGTATTTTATTTAATAATCTCTATCTATTGGTTAGATGACCACTTTAAAATCAGTGGAACTATAATTAAAAACATAAAAAATAAAAAAATAAACCAGACACCATACCATCCGGATCAGTTTTTTAATATGTGGGGTAGATATAGCCGTGGATAATATAAATGAAAATAAAACTAAACTATATTTAGGAATTTTATTGCTTCTTTTTATGACAATGTTATCTATATTTTTTTCATTGAATGATTATGTCGGTTTTTTTAAGCGTGATGATGTTATTACATTCTCATGGAAAAGCGCAGGAGCTATTTGGTTTAGCCCTGTATTGATTTATATTTCTTTTATTTTATATAGAATCTCATTGGGTAAAGTGAAACGTCTTAATAGTAAAATAGGAAATTATGTTTCATATGTGTCAATAACAGGCATTATTCTTACTTTATTTGTTTCTTTTTATGTTGATGACGAATTAAAATCTGAGGGATATTTAATCTGTAGTAAATCATCATGGATGGCTCCAAATAAGTATGTGAAGGACATTTCACTTTGTCACTAATCATATGCTCTTTATGTCTAGTTGTGTAGAGTAGCCTACTGGCTACTCTACACAACTAGTGTTAATAATTTCTATCTTCCCATATGCTATAAGCAGATGTGCCAGCTGTTATATGATTCCATGAGATGGATTTATAGTTGAGTGTAACTCTTTCATATGGCATGGCATCAAAATCATTTATAGAATGCGGGTATATACAAGAAATATCTGTAATAGTGGCTTCAGTGATTTTTACTTCATAGAATAATTCCAATTGTCCAGCTTGACCTGTTCTGTAAAAAACAAAAACACCATTTAGAGATTCGTTTGAATCTATTGCCATCGCTAATAATGGTGATGATTTATCTACTGGTTTAATGAATTGTATTGGTTGATGATTGACATTTTGCTGGCGCGTTATTGTGTGGTTTAAACTCAGTACTTGTATTTGGTTTTCGTGGCCATTTTGATATCTGTTTCCTATTGAATCTAGGGTTGAACACCCAGCAGAGATAAGCCCTTGTTTTTTACCATTCAAAGACAAATAAATCATGTATGACATAAAATTACCATCCTAATTTTTTACAATTCAACCTAATAAATTAAGTATATACCCTAACATATGAGTAAAAATTACAATGGTAATATAAATCAAGAAATAGAAATCTAAAATGTTGTTTGTTACTTGTATTAAAGTTGAATGTAAAAAAGTGATCTAAATCACCTTTTTTATTTGGCTGTCTTCCTTAAAATTGAAATGTAAAGCGATAACATTACGACTATTTTTAACTATATTAACAAATACAATAAGGTTACTTTTTTGATTTAATTCTTTAATGGCTGGTTTTAAAAGAAGCTTATTCAAATTTTTAGTCATTGAACCGGGGGGAGAAGCCTATCATCAGCTCAGGAGAGCAATAGCGTCTGCAATGATTATCAAGTCGAGCAGTGGAACGACTGCGCCAGCCTGATAGCCAATTATCTACTACAACTCGGTATTTGGAGTCATTTACAGTGCCATATAAATATGGCACTTACTCACATGATGATTTTATAACTTACTTTTTACCTGCAACGTCTAATTGCTGATAAATATAGTGCTTGTAGCTTTCCACCAGCGCCTTATCCTGACAATCATCCAATGCTCCCCGGCAGAGATGACGCATTGTCATATTTGCTCGGTAAAAAGGTGAAGCATCTAATTTAGCTCTCTCCATAATCATACTGCCAAGGAATGAAATATCCGTCAGTTCATCAGTCTGAATAGATGCTCCTTGTTGCAAGTTATCCCTCATAGTAAATTGGGTGATATGAGCGGGGTTTGAAAATACGCCATTATACTGATTTAGGCTGATATTGGGTTGATGATCACCGAAGTAGAGGAACATAGTTGGCTTTTCCCGTTTAGCAACAAACTCACTGAAATCTTTAATTGCCGGATCAGAAGCTTTGATTTTCTCCATATAGTGACTGAATTTACCCACTGCCTGTGAATTTTTCACATGTCCGGTAAGCCCGTAATCATCAGCGTGATCTTCATCATATGGGCCATGTTCATACATAGTCAGTGAGAAAATAAAGAGCGGCTTATCCGTTTCCTGTGCCAAAATATCTTTCACATAACCCAACATCTCTTGTGTAGAAATAGTCCACAGATTTTTATCGAGACTGGCGGGATATCCTAATTCCTGTGGCTGAATAATGCGATCAACGCCGAGAGTCTGATAAGCATGACCCGAATGATAAGAAGATTTATTAAATGGCGTTAAAACAACCGTGTAATAACCATTCTGTTTCATTTCACGGAACAAGCTGTATTTCAGGTGATCGACAATAAAATAAAAAACCGCATTCTTACGTGAGCCAAAATCATCTGTATTTAAGCCGGTCAGAGCGGAGAATTCAGATAACCAGGTACCACCGCCGAAAGTTTGTACCCGCATTGGGCTTTGTGCGCTGACGCCAGAATCCCGCTGGAACATGTAAAGATTAGGTAAGCGGGTATCATCAGGCAATTGATAGATATGTGGCGTCACGGTGGATTCCTGTAATAACATCACCACGTCAGGTTTAATTGCTGACTGCGGCACAGGTAGCACGACATTCTTAGCTTGTTGCAGAAAATAATCGGATGATTGTCCAAACTGAGGCGCATGATATTTGGCATCTTTAGCCGACATCACCATATTGGTGACGGTACCACGTCCTTTTGGCAGTGAAGATTCCCACTGCTCTCTGAACGCATTGGCAGTAGCGCTCACTTCCCACGTACAGAACGCCGCCAGAACCAAGCCGACAGTGCGCCATTTGAAACCACGGAGGGGAGATGATTTTTTCCAGCTCAGCGTCATGTTAAAAATCAACCAGATAAACATTGCGACAATGCCTAAACCGGCCAACCAATAGTGGCGTAATGTTTCCTGATTGGCAGGATCAAACATTAAATTCAGATCGGAGAACATCAACTGCTCTTTGTAGTAATGAACTTTTATCTGATTGAGGAATTTAAAGATAATAAACAGTGTTCCGGTAAAAGCAGCGGAAAACAGTAACCGGGCTGATATAAAAAACACTAAGCCAAATATCACACCAAACACGCCGACAGCGATTAGTGCCGGGTAAATATCTTCACTTTTTTCAAAAACCAGTATTAAAGTTGCAATAAACAATAATCCCAGATAAACACCCGATATTATCTTCTTTTTCATATCGTATAGAATCCAGTTAATAGATGGTTCACGGTTGGCAAAAATAGCACAGATCAGTTAAATCGATGAAGCAAGACGGTGATTTTGCTGAAATCATCTATATTTTAAATAAAAAATCATCAGAATAGCCCGTTATCTCTGAGAATATGTGACTCGGCCTGACGACGAGTAAAACCACTGCGATCAAAAAATTCTAATATCTGAATAGCTAATTTGCGACCGATACCAAGTTGATCACGAAAATCCGCAGCGGTAATCGCGCCATAATCTTGATTAAATTGACGAATCAGTTCGGCAAACTGCTGAATTCGTTGGCTGCAATAATAACGATCAGGAACAATAGCGATAATATTCCCCAATTGAGCGGATTTTTTCAACAAATTGCGGATAGTTACTTCTTCTTCTTTTAAATTAGCAGCCAGATCACGTACCCACCACGGATCATCTGTAAAGTAGGGGGCTATTCGTTGCCACAATTTTGTTTGTTCATCACTGAAAGCCAAATCATGTTCAGGAAGGTATAACCAACCACGCAATTGCTTTAACTGTCCATCACTGAGTAATGCATCTATCAAAGTATAAACCAGTGTTTCATCCAGCGTTGGCAGCGCCATCCGTTTCAAACGTGCCCTGCCTAAGCCTAGTTGATCAACATGCTGTTGGTGATATTCGGCTAAAACGTGTAACAATTTCTGCTTTGCTAACCTGGCATTATTCTGTGATAACACCATACCATCAGCAATAATCACATCCTCATCAACGATTAGCTGGTGGAGAGTTGTTTCCGTTAACTGGCGCGCCCAAGAAAAGTGGTTGAGAGAAAGTGCGCCTCGTGGTAAATGGAGCGCTAAATTAGCCGCATGATCTGATGTTCTGGCAAGCTGAGTGAGCCAATGCAAAAACTCTGGCTGGCGCTTACCACGGCGGGGGGAATTTAGGTTTATCACCCGCGCGCCAGCCAATGTTTTTCTGGCGCTGATATCTCGCAATATCAGCCGATCATTCTCAACCAACCACAATGGCTTATCAAACACCAATTCAGCCAGCAGAGGTTTATCAGAAAGCGGATTTAATAATGAAATCCGACCCGTGATATGGCTGGCAGCGTGATGAATATGAAGTGGTTGCCAATTTCGCAAAGGTTCATCAGTTTCTACTTCCACCAATACCTTTTCTACATGCTCAAAGGGTTTGTGGGAAAGCAGCCAATCACCACGGGAAACCTGCTCTTTACTGACATCGCCAGTAATATTCAGAGCAATACGTTGCCCGGCTTGAGCCGTATCGGTTTGTTGGTTCTGAGCATGCAAGCCACGTACTCTGACTTGTTGATCCCGGCCGGTCAGCCAGAGGATATCTCCCACGCTGACCTGACCAGCTAATGCTGTTCCCGTTACTACCAGACCCGCGCCTTTTACACTGAAAGCGCGATCTATCGCCAGACGAAAACGTTGATGTAATTTTTCATGCTGCTTATTTTGCTGATGTAACTGCAACAAATGCTGCCTCAAAGGGACAATACTTTCTTCGTCTGTCGCAGTCGTTACAAACAGAGGGAATTCGTTCCAACCCTGCGTCGCCAGCTCATGTTTAATTTGCTGTCGGACTTCAACTATCCGTTTTGATTCCACTCGATCTGCTTTGGTAAGCACAACGGTCATGGACGGGCAGCCAATCAAACGCAAAATAACTAAATGTTCTTTTGTTTGAGCCATTACCCCGTCGTCACAGGCAACCACCAATAAAACATGATTGATACCCCCTATCCCTGCCAACATATTGGCGAGGAATTTTTCATGTCCGGGTACATCAATAAAACCAACAGAAGAGCTATCCGGTTGCGGCCAATAGGCATAACCCAAATCAATGGTCATCCCGCGCTTTTTCTCTTCCGGTAAATGGGTGGTATTAACGCCGGTAATCGCTTGAATAAGTGTGGTTTTACCATGATCAACATGGCCCGCAGTGGCAAAAATCATAATAGTTTCAGAAAATTATTGTATTTCAAATAATTACAGCAATAGTGCCTGCAATAGCGCATTTTCATCTTCAAGACAACGTAAATCCAGCCACAAACGCCCGTCGGAGATACGACCAATAACGGGTTTGGTTAATCCACGCCAGCGCCGGGCCAACTGTTCCAACGAGCTTCCCTGACCATCAACAGCGGTGAAAGTCAAAGCCCAACTTGGCAGACGATCAACCGGCAGTGAGCCACTGCCAATCTGTGAATAACATTGTTCGTCACGAACAATAAACTGGTCACCGTAACGCGTTTGAAGCTGAGGTAATAACCGTTGTGCCATATCATGCGCTTGTTGTTGTGAACGGGTTAATAAACGTAACGTTGGTAACTGCTGGCAAAGTTGTTCGGGACGCTGATATAACCGCAATGTAGCTTCCAAAGCGGCCAGCGTCATCTTATCTGCCCGCAAAGCCCGTTTCAGAGGATGACGCTGGATGGCTTCTATCCAGCGCTTTTTGCCGAGAATAATGCCGGCTTGCGGTCCCCCCAGTAATTTATCACCAGAGAACGTGACCAAATCGATGCCTTGATTCAGATAATCTTGAGGCATAGGCTCGGTAGGCAATCCATATTGCGCCATATCGATCATGGAACCACTGCCTAGATCAATGGCAGTAGGGATTTGCGATGCCATTCCCAGAACGGCTAATTCACGGCCAGACACTTCCGCGGTAAATCCTTCAATATTGTAGTTACTGGTATGTACTTTCATGAGGAGAGCGGTCTCTTCATTAATCGCTTGCCGATAATCTTTCAGGTGAGTGCGGTTCGTTGTACCGACTTCAACTAATCGGCATCCTGCTTGAACCATCACATCAGGAATACGGAATGCGCCGCCAATTTCCACTAATTCGCCACGAGAAACCACAACTTGCTTACCGGATGCCACGGTTGCCAGTAATAACAGAACAGCTGCTGCATTGTTATTAACGATACAGGCATCCTCTGCCCCGGTTAATTCTCGCAGTAAATCCGCCAAAGCGTGGTCACGGTGTCCACGCCCGGCGTCATTGAGGAAATATTCCAATGTTACGGGTGAACGCATCACTTGTGTTACTGCCTCAATAGCCGATTCTGCCATTAATGCTCGACCAAGATTGGTATGAATCACCGTACCACTGAGATTGAAAACCGGCTTTAAAGCCAAAGTTTGTTTCTGTTCCAGTTGCTGACTAAGCGCCAAGGCCCAGTTATCACACCAATCAGGCAGTGCCTGATACTGCTTGATATAGATTCTGGCCTGCTCCTGCATTTCTCTTAATGTTGCAGTTACCAGCGTCTGTCCATATTGTTCCACGAATAGTGTTATTTGTGGCTCACGCGATAGACGATCAATAGCGGGGAGCTGGCTGTACAACAGGCTCGGTTTATATGTCATGGCAATTCCGTCAACTCACTATTACTCATTTGGGAACAAAAACGGGTTGATGCTACTGCGGGCAAAACCTTCCTCTTCCATTTTGGCATCGAGGATCAGTGAAGCTAAATCATCAGCAATGGCCTCAACTTTCGGATCTTTCTCCTGATAGAGAATCTTCAAATAACTCCCACAATCGCCGCAACTTTCCGCTTTCACGGCGGCTTGCTCACTCTCCAGCGACCAATAATTAAGATCGCGGGTCTGTTCGCAGTTACTGCATTTTACCCGTACCACATGCCATTCACTTTCACACAAACTACAATGTAAATAACGCAGTCCGTTGGTTGTGCCAATCTGAACCACACTCAAGACTGGCATACTATTACAAACGGGACAGAATTGACGATGTTCACCATATTCTGCCCTCGCTTTTCCTGGGATTTGATTTGCCATTTGTGCCCAATAGAGTGAGAGTGCCGCCCAGATAAAAAGCGCTTTTTCAGGGCTGACCTTACTGAATTCATTTTTCAACAGAGCATCGGCCATCTGTTCCAGCTCCTGTTCCGACGCCTTTGTTAGATTATCCAGAGCGGCATTAACATGTTCCGATGCATCCGGCAGTAATTCTGCTATCAGAGAGTGAAGCAATTTTTGCCAGTGTTCGGTGCGTTGGAAGGTTTTGCAATCCAGAGGTGGTTTACCTTCAATGACAGATTTTTCTAAGATATCCGTTATCTCCATTTTCAATGGATTATCATGCAACGCTTTTTGCTGAGCTTGGGCAACTTGTGCTGAAAAGTTAAGATAATCAACGAACGGGCTCTCTTCTGCCAGTTGCTGCAAGCGCTCTGCCCGACGTTGATAAAGGTTTTTCAGATTAGCGAAAAGCAGTGGTGGGATATAATCAGCTGCTTTTTCATTGATACGATCTTTGCTTAGTTGTTCTTTAGGAACGATGCGAATACTCATTAAGTTCTATCTTCCTGCTATCTGCTTTGGGGGCTTTCAGGTTAATAATAATCTTAAGCTTGTTTTTAGCGCTCAGCATAGATCAAAAGTGGTTTCTGAGCTACAGAGATAATACTGGAAATGATGTGGTCAATAATGACCAATATATTCATGAAATGATTGCGGATTTTTGCATAACCATTCATTCTTTATGTGAATTTTTCTGAAAGGAAAATATTATTAAGAAATTTCTTTCAATTTAATCTTAAAAATCCCTAAAAAGAGTTAATTGTGATTTTTAACATTCTTTTCTATTATATTTAATATGGCCTAATGATTAATTGACTCACACCTAAAAGCATATAATTAAAGTGAATAATTAATTGTAAAAAAGAGAATTAAGTTTTCATTGCCCATAAGGAAAAGATAGAGAAGTTAATAATTACATTTTGGTTTAAATGCGTTTCAAATATATATAGTTAGTTATAGTGGTACCATCTATATTCTATATAATAACCTCATTTAAAAATACAGAAAGGGTAATTCAATGCTAATCAATCTCATTACGTCATATAGAAAAACAGCTGCAATCTACACTTTTGTTGAAGCTGGTTTATCTATTCACTTTAAAAATGGAACCTATGTAGATATTAACAAACTTGCTGATCAATATGGTATTGATTATTCTAGACTTAATCGACTATGTGATTTCTTAACTGAAATAGGCGTATTGGTTAGCGGCAACGATGGGGTTGCACTTTCTGAGGAATGCAGCGCACTTGCTGATCCTGATAGTTTTGAATTCTTGACCATAAAATATGAAATCAATCGAGAACATTGGGATTCTTGGTTAATGTACCCAAAATCCTTACTGGAAAACAATGGTAAACCGGCATTTGATATGGCGCATGGAAAATCATTCTATGAGATTTGGGATAGTGATAAAGTGCTAAAATCAAATTTTGACGCTTTAATGTCAAAATATACAAATAAAATAATTAAAGAATTACTTTTTATTTATGATTTTAATAAACATAATAGAGTATTAGATTTAGGGGGTGGAGACGGATCGCTTTTAATCGGAATCAGTGAAAAAGTAAAAGGGAAAGATTATGCTGTATTGGACAGATATAATGAAGTGCCCATTTCAGAAGGTATAACTTTCATAAATGGAGATTTTTTTAAACCAATTCCGACAGGTTATGATTTATATATTTTAAAGAATGTTCTCCATAACTGGCCTGATAATGATGCTATCTCCATTTTGAAGAACTGCCGAGAAACGATGGATGATAATACAACCCTCCTGATAATAACTTTAATAAAAAAACCACAGTCAATATTAGTTAAATCTATCGATTTATTAATGGACATGCTATATTTAGCGAAAGAGCGTTATTTAAGTGAATTCGAACATCTAGCTAACCAGGCGGGACTTGTTGTTCGATATTCTAAAGATATAGATGAAATGTTTTCACTTATCGAATTAGGGATAAAATAAACATATCTCATCGTTGGGGAATATATATGTAAAATATATGGCATCAATATATTTGGTGCCAGTTTTTATTTTATGTTAATGAAATATATATAGCAAAATTACTCTCTAACGATAAAAACGATTAATAATTATATTAAACAATTCTATTTTATTTTTGAAGTTTATGAGAAGAGTTAATTGTGATCTTTGTCATTCCTTTTTGTCTAATTTAATATAGTCTGATAGTTAACAAATCAGTTCCTAAAAAAGCGTTATAAAAGAAAGATGAACAAAGTGAAAATAAG
>NZ_JAZGJN010000253.1:0-38247 GCF_038085095.1 Photorhabdus sp. P32
ATAAGGAACAATTTGAATCTCTAAAATACATAATCAAGGTAAGTTAATAATTTGTAAAATAAGGAGAATAATATCTTTATTATATCACGAGAAAAGACAATAAAGTTAATGATTACATTAATACCTAATCAATCATCATGGTATTTCCTGAGTTTTAGATAGAACAATTCATCTTTTTATAATATAAATATAAAGGATAACTAATGCTAATTGAGCTTATTGAATCATATAAAAAATCAATTGCCATTTATACTTTTGTTGATACAGGTTTGTCTGTTCACTTTAAAAATGGGGCCTGTATGGATATCAATGAACTTGCCAGTCAATATGGTATTGACTATTCGCGACTTAATATATTATGTGATTTATTAATTGAAATAGGAGTATTGGTTAACAGCAATGATAAAGTTGCGCTTTCTGATGAATGCAGTGCGCTTGCCGATCCTGAAAGTATAGAATCGTTAATAATAAAGTGGGAATTTGACTCAGATTTCTGGAACGCTTGGTTAATGTATCCAAAATCCTTGCTTGAAAATAATGGTAAATCGGCATTTGAAATAGCGTATGGAAAACCATTCTTTGAACATTTGGATAGCAATAAATTGCTCAGATCAAAATTTGATTCTTTAATGTCAAGAGACTCGGATAGAATGATTGAAAATTTATTTGATATTTATGATTTTAGTCAACACGATAAAATATTAGATGTTGGAGGAGGTAAAGGGAATCTTCTGATAAAAATAAGTGAAAAGGTAAAAGGAAAACATTATGCTGTGTTAGATAAATATAATAAAATTCATGTTCACGAAAATATAGATTTTATAGATGGGGATTTTTTTGAATCAATTCCATCAGGTTACGATTTATATATCCTAAAGAATATTATTCATGATTGGTCTGATAGTGAATCAATACTCATCTTAGAAAATTGCCGCAAGGCAATGCATAATAATTCAACTATTTTATTAATAACTTTAATGAAAAAACCACAATCTAATGCAATGAAATCTTTAGATATGATAATGGATATGACATCTTTAGGGAAAGAACGTAGCTTAACGGAGTTTGAGTATTTAGCTAACCAGGCAGGGTTGATCATTCAAGATGTTAAAGATGTCAATGAATCATTTTCAATTATCCAACTAGGCGTAAAATAAATTATAGATAATAGGGAGCTTAACCAAATATAATGATATGGATATTGTATGTCTGATAAATCTATAATTAAGTATGGCATTAAAATATTTGATGCCATATTTTCATTTTGTATCAATAAAGTGTTGAAATAGAATGTGAATTTAAATTTTACAATAATGTTGGTTTAATGGTGAAAATAGTCAAATTAAGTTATATTTCCTAGTTTTATTTTCAAAAATTCTGCAAAGAATTAATTGTGATCTTTATCATTTATTTTTATTGAATTTAATATAGTATAATAATTTACACTTGAAAATGGATAATCAAATTGATTTAACTACTTGGCAAGTATGGAGATTAAAATTCTAATTGTTTAATGAGGAAAAAGTAACAAAACTGATAATCACAATTTGGTGAAAATAATTTTATTAAGATACCTAATCAGTCGTCACGGTATTTCCAGCGTTTTAGATAAAACATTTCATTTGGATTTCAAGTTGCTTCGCGACGGCAAGGGAGCGAATCCCCGGGAACATAGATAACTATGTGACTGGGGTGAGTGAGCGCAGCCAACAAAGAGGCAATTTGAAAGATAACGGGTATAAAGGATAACGCTATGCTAATCGATCTTATTACATCATGTAGAAAATCAACTGCAATTTATGCTTTTGTTGATATGGGCTTATCTGTTCACTTTAAAGATGGGGCCTGTGTAAATATCAGCGAGCTTTCCCGTCAATATGGTCTTGATCATTCTCGTTTTAGCCGGTTATGTGAATATTTAATCAAAATAGGGGTATTGGTTAGTAGCAATGAAGGGGTTGCACTTTCTGAGGAATGCAGTGCGCTTGCCGATCCTGAAAGTATGGAGTCATTAATGATAAGGTGTGAAGTTAGCCCAGAATACTGGAACGCTTGGTCAATGTATTCAAAATCATTGTATGAGAATAATAGTAAAACGGCATTTGAAATAGCGCATGGAAAACCATTCTTTGAATATTTGGATAATCATGAATTGTTTAGATCAAATTTTGATTCTGCAATGTCAAAAGGCTCAGATAAAATCATTGAAAAGCTACTTGATATTTATGATTTTAATCAATACAACAGAATATTAGATGTTGGAGGAGGTGAGGGAAATCTTCTGGTAAGAATCAGTGAAAAAGTAAAAGGAAAACATTACGCTGTATTGGATAGATATAATGAACTTCCCGTTTCTGGAAATATAGAATTTATCAATGGAAATTTTCTAAAGTCAATTCCATCGGGTTATGATTTATATATTTTAAAAAACATTATCCATAATTGGTCCGATAGTGACTCAATACTTATTTTGGAGAATTTCCGCAAAATCATGGATAAGAACTCATCTCTATTATTGATAAATATGGTGAAAGAGCCCGAATTTTCTAGATCTTTTGATATATTAATGGATGTGTTATTTTCAGGGAAAGAACGTAGTTTTGCTGAATTCGAAAATCTGGCTAACCAAGCTGGGCTTGTTGTTCAAGAGACTAAACTTGTAGATCAATCATATTCACCATATTCATTTATCAAATTACAGATAAAATAAATTGTAGGAATTACAGACTATTCCCAAAGATGATTACATGAGTATTGTGTCTTTGATGAATGAATACCTAAAATAAAGCATCAAAAAATTTGATGCTTTATTTTATATCAAAGAAATAGATAGATTGAAATAGAAAGTGAATTGAATTTAAAAATTTATAATAAAAAATAATTTAAACAAAAATACTAAACTGAATATCTAATTATTCCTTGCATTATTCGCACTTAATAAATAATAAGCAGGATATGGCTATCCTGCTTTGATGATTATGTTCGAAACTTATTAACGTTTCTCTTCCTGTTGCTCCTGTTTCATCACTTCACGATACCAACGTGGGTGATGTTTCTTCGCCCAACCACGGGTTACCCAACCCTCAACCATTGCTCGGAAAGATCCTTTCACCCAGAATGCCGCATAAGCGTGAACCATAATCGTCAAGATTAAACCAATAGCTGACATTGAATGGATGAGAAGCGCAATTCGAATTATCGGAATAGAGAAGAAGTCAGCAAAATAAGGACGCCAAATAACAACACCACTGACAACGAGTAATATCAGGCAAATACTGATAGACCAATATACGCCTTTCTGACCTAAGTTATATTGACCAATATCGCCCGCTTCTTCATTTTTTATAATCTTATGGATGTTTTTCAGCCATACAATGTCATCTTTGTCGATAAAATTATGTTTAAAATATCTGAAAAACATAAAGATAAATAAAATAAACATCACGGAACCCATAAATGGATGCAAAATCCGTGACAATTGAGGCGTACCGAAGATATTCATCAGCCAGTTAAAAGAGGGGAAAAAGAATCCTAATCCACTAATGGCAGTAAATAAAAAACAGAGTACCACCGCCCAGTGGTTTATTCGCTCAACGGGTGAGTGACGGATAATAATATCTTTCTTACCTTTCATCGCGGTTCCTCCCCATTAGCTGACTTCGGTGAAGATTCTGCATCATGACGCGCATTTTCTTCGTCTTCTTCTGTTACCCGATTCGGACCAATACCCACGTAATGGAAGAGGCTGGCAGCGAATGTGGCTGCAAATCCCACTGCGGCCAGCGGCTTCCAAATACCTTTCCAGAAAGTGACGGTCGGGCTGATAGCGGGATTGTCCGGTAGGCCATGATATAGCTGTGGTTTGTTAGCATGGTGCAGTACATACATTACATGGGTACCGCCAACACCATCAGGATCGTACAGACCCGCATTCTCATAACCACGGCCTTTCAACTCACTCACCCGTTCAGCCGCCAAATCCTTCATGGCTTTTTTACTGCCAAAATGGATTGCGCCGGTCGGACAGGTTTTCACACAGGCAGGTTCCTGACCAACGTTAACGCGGTCAACACACAGAGTGCATTTATATACCCGGTTGTCTTCTTTGTTGATCCGCGGCACGTTGAATGGACAACCGGCGATACAGTAGCCACAGCCGATACAGTGTTCCGACTGGAAATCGACAATCCCGTTTGCATACTGAATGATCGCCCCTTCTGCCGGGCAAGCCTTCAAGCAACCCGGATCAGCACAGTGCATACAACCATCTTTACGGATAAGCCATTCCAGTTTGCCGTTCTCTTCAACTTCTGAGAAGCGCATTACGGTCCATGATTTAGCGGTTAAATCAGCCGGGTTATCGTAAACGCCAACGTTATGACCGATCTCATCACGGATGTCGTTCCATTCAGAACAGGCCACCTGACAAGCTTTACAACCAATACAGGTTGTCACATCGATCAGTTTCGCGACGCCCTCCTGGTCATCCCGCACCCGTGGCGCAGGAGTAAAAGAATTTGTGGCGGAGCGACGAATGATGTCTTGAGTTTGCAATGACATAATTTTTCCCTTTACACTTTTTCCACGTTAACTAGGAACGCTTTGAACTCAGGCGTTTGTGTGTTCGCATCACCAACAAATGGTGTCAATGTATTGGCAATAAAGCCCTTCTTCGCTGCCCCTTCAAAGCCCCAATGAATAGGAATCCCGATAGTATCCACTTCACGACCGTGTACATTCAGGGTTCGAATACGTTTGGTGACAACCGCTTTTGCTTTGATGTAACCACGATTAGAGCTAACTTTGACGGTATCGCCGTGCTTGATGCCTTTCTTTTCTGCCAGTTTTTCACCGATTTCCACAAACTGTTCTGGTTGGATAATCGAGTTCAACAATGCATGTTTTGTCCAATAGTGAAAATGTTCTGTCAAGCGGTAAGTCGTTCCCACATAAGGGAATTTATCTGCCTTACCCATCGCTTCAAAGTCGCTCTTGAACACGCGGGCAGCCGGGTTGGATACCACATTTGGATGCAACGGATTGGTCCCCAATGGCGTTTCAAAGGGTTCATAGTGTTCAGGGAATGGCCCTTCAGCCATCTTATCAATAGCGAACAGACGAGCCATACCTTCCGGTTGCATGATAAATGGACCAACATCCGTTTCCGGCGCCGCCACGCTGTAATCAGCAGTATCGATGCCACCCCACTTAATACCATCCCACGTCAGTAACTGACGTTTCGCATCCCAAGGTTTGCCCTGAGGATCAGCCGATGCGCGATTGTACAAAATACGCCGATTTAACGGCCAAGCCCATGCCCAACCTAGCGTATTACCCAATCCTGACGGATCAGCGTTATCACGACGAGCCATCTGGTTACCTTCCGGCGTCCAGCTTCCAGCAAAAATCCAACAACCACTAGCGGTAGTACCATCATCACGTAGTTGTGCGAAAGAGGTTAATTGCTGACCTTGTTTCACTATGACGTTGCCATCAGCGTCAATGAGATCAACCAATGCCCGGCCATTACTCTCCTGGGCCACTTCTTCCGATGTAGGGCTGTCCGGGTTGAAATAATCCCAGGTCATGTTCAGCACCGGCTCTGGCGATGCGCCGCCTTCAGCGCGGTACATATCCCGCAGACGTTTGAAGATACCGGAAAGGATCTCGCCATCACCAATGGCTTCTCCCGGCGCATCCGCACCTTTCCAGTGCCACTGCAACCAGCGACCAGAGTTAACAATCGAACCGTTTTCCTCGGCAAAGCAGCAACACGGCAGGCGGAAAACTTCTGTCTGAATTTTGGATGAATCGACGTCGTTAAATTCACCGTGATTCTGCCAGAAAGTTGAAGTTTCAGTGTTAAGCGGATCGATAGTGATCAGGAATTTCAATTTCGACAGGGCATCAACGACTTTGTTTTTATTCGGAAAAGAGGCTACTGGGTTAAAGCCTTGGCAAATATAGCCATTCACTTCACCTTTCGACATCATGTCAAAAAATTGCAGAACGTCATAACCCTTGTCCCACTTCGGCAACCAGTCAAAGCCCCAGTCGTTATCTTGACGAGCGTTATCGCCGTAGAAACTCTTCATCAGGCTGATAAAGAATTTTGGGTAGTTGCCCCAATAGTTAACCTGACCCGGTCGCATTGGTTTTGGCGTATTTGCCTGGAGGTAAGTTTGTAGATCAGCCTGTTTCTCTGAGGGAAGTGTCAGATATCCCGGCAAGCTTTGCGACAATAACCCCAAATCAGTCAATCCCTGAATATTCGAGTGACCGCGCAATGCATTAACACCGCCGCCCGCCATCCCCATATTGCCTAACAGTAGCTGGATCATTGCCATAGTTCGGATGTTCTGTGCGCCAACTGAGTGTTGAGTCCAACCCAGTGCGTACAAGAAAGAAGCGGTCTTATCCTTAACACAAGTCTCTGCAATATATTCACAGACTTTCAGGAAATCCTCTTTTGGCGTACCGCAAATATTACTGACGATGTCGGGCGTATAACGGCTAACATGCTCTTTTAACAGGTTCCATACACAACGTGGGTGCTTAAGGGTGATATCACGTTGAGCAAAGCCATTTTCATCCAGCGCATAGTTCCAACTGGTTTTGTCGTATTGACGTTTTTCTGCATCGTAACCGCTGAATAGGCCATCATCGAACGAGTAATCTTCACGCACAATCAGACTGGCGTTGGTATACGCCTCAACGTATTCATGGTTTATCTTATCGTTGGTCAGCAGGTATAAAATTACACCGGATAAGAAGGCAATATCAGTACCAGAACGGATTGGGGTATAGAAATCCGCTACAGATGCTGTACGGGTAAAACGTGGATCAATCACGATTAGCTTAGCGTTATTGTGGATTTTCGCTTCCATTGCCCAACGGAATCCCACAGGGTGCGCTTCGGCAGCGTTACCCCCCATAACGACGATCAGATTCGCGTTCTTAATATCAACCCAGTGGTTGGTCATCGCACCGCGACCAAATGTTGGAGCAAGACTTGCTACCGTTGGTCCGTGTCAGACACGTGCTTGGTTGTCTACGGCAAGCATGCCGAGAGCGCGACTAAATTTTTGTGATAAATAACCTGTTTCGTTACTGGAAGCAGATGCGCATAGCATACCCGTTGTCAGCCAGCGATTGACTGTCACGCCTTCTTGATTGGTTTTAATGAAATTGGCATCACGGTCTGCTTTCATTAACTTAGCAATGCGATCAAATGCCTCATCCCAAGTAATACGTTGCCATTTGTCAGAACCCGCTGCCCGATATTCTGGATATTTCAGACGGCTTTCGCTATGAATAAAGTCAATCAAGCCAGCTCCTTTGGGGCAAAGCGCGCCGCGGTTTACTGGATGGTCAGGATCGCCTTCAATATGGAAAATAGTTGCTTTTGCATTTTTTGCGCCGTCGCCAAGGCTGTACATCAACAGTCCACAACCGACAGAGCAGTATGTACAGGTATTTCGGGTTTCACGTGCACGCAACAATTTATAGTTACGCGTTTGTGCAAGGGCTGCGGTTGGCGTAAAGCCCAACGCTGCTACCGTCGTACCTGCCATACCGCCAGCGCAGATCTTAAAGAACTGCCTTCTGCTGACTTGCATGGGAATCTCCTCACTCACATTGTCTTAAACAGTGTCCATTCCATCATGGGAAAAATTTCAAATGTGTTCTTTTTTATTAAAACCACTTTCCGTAGCGGGATCAGATTTATTGCCTGACAAATAGTATAGACTCTTTTTTCCACACAATTATTGTGTCGTAACACTATTAGGAATTCATCTAATGTATAACGTAAAATCAGGGAAGTTGTTACCATTTGGTGTGATTGATGGGGTAAAACGAACGAACGTGCAACAAAAACACCATTCCGACATATTAAAAGCTGATTGGGTCGCAGAAGAAGTTCCTGTTGCTTTAGTTTACAACGGGATTTCCCATGTTGTGATGATGGCAAGTCCTAAAGATCTCGAATATTTCGCTATTGGGTTTTCACTTTCCGAAGGCATCATTGAATCTCAACACGAGATTCGCGGCATTGATATTATCCCTAATTGTAACGGCGGCATTGAGTTGCAAATAGAACTTTCTAGCCGTCGTTTTGCCGGTTTGCAGGAACGCAGACGTCATCTGGCTGGACGAACAGGTTGTGGCATCTGCGGAGCAGAACAACTTTCTGATATTTTTCGCCCGATTCCTCCACTGCCTTTCACTCAAACCTTTTCATTAAACCACCTTGATTATGCTCTCTCTCAACTGACTAACGTCCAAGATATTGGTGCATTGACAGGTTGCACTCATGCCGCAAGTTGGATCAATCCAGAAGGTAAATTATTGGGGGGATGTGAGGATGTAGGTCGTCACGTTGCACTGGATAAAATGTTAGGGATGAAGGCAAAAACAGGCTGGCAGCAAGGCGCTGCTATGGTATCCAGCCGTGCCAGTTATGAGATGGTACAAAAATCAGCCATCTGTGGCGTTGAAATTTTGTTTGCTGTTTCAGCAGCAACTTCATTGGCTGTAGAAATCGCTGACCGATGTCATTTAACCTTGGTTGGTTTTTGTAAACCCGGTAAAGCGACGATTTATACTCATGCTGAGAGATTAATAAGCTAATTGAGTCAAAAATATGCAATATCAAGAACACCTGCATTCCCTTATTGGTGATTAAGATGAAAATAAATTTTTCATCTTAATCAACGGAGGTTATAGCAATAATACTAAATCACGCATATAAGTTGTGAAACATCCATAAGTTAGGTTCAATGTAATAACCCATTTGTTGTTGTATATCCACCTCTAGCGGTACTAAACCTCCAGGAATAATATACTGCCCACTTTGCGGAAATTTCATTCCTGTCCATTCCTGCCATTTATCGAGCGTGGCATTTATAGACATTGAGTGCATAGCCGGTCGAATAATCTTTGCTCCCAGGCGCCAGTGTGTCCGAATCCAAGGATCAAAAGGTTCATTGTTGTCATTCTTCCATCCACAGTATTGTACAAAATCTTGCAATGGATAATTTTGTTTCAACGTCGGCCTGACAGGAACAACTAACCCTTCCATCCCAGCATCAATAGCCGCTTGTTTTAAGCTACCAATAAGTAATGCTGGTAAATTCTTGCCGCGGAATTCAGGAGATATCGTTACCGACAGTGCCGACAACATTTTTGTTACTGTTTTTCCTTGAGCAATCATACCTCTGCTAAAAACTTCATCCCAAGCATTATCCGGCAGTTGCTCTAATGAATCGCCTTCCCAAGGGAAAGGCACCGAATTAGCAGTACCAATTAATGTCTGCTCTTTCCCTTGTTGCAAAATAGCAAATTGTTGGAATTGGCTGAAATCTGGCTCGAATAATTCATCCCAGTATTCATCATCCGCTGAGGAATTCAGCATAAATAAAGGCCAGTTATTATAAAGAAGCTCATCAGAGGCACCTTTCAAATCAGGTCGTTGTTTTGCGGATTGAATAATGATGTGTGTTTTCAAAGTAGGATTTCCTGTAAAGGTCATTTGTAAGATTGGTAAGTAATCCATTAGTTAATAATGATAGTTATATATAACAGTAATAATATTTACAGATATAAATAAACAATGTGTTTTAAATAATCGTTACTAATAACTAAGTAAATAAATTTTTATTATGATGAACTTGATTTATGTATCAAGAATATAAAATTATAAATATTTATCTTACACTGATAACGTTCTGTTGAAAATACAATAAAATCGATTCACTGTTTGTTCCAATAGGGATGTTTTATTTGCCGTTGTTTATTATAAAAGTGTGCTTGGGCAGTAATTAGATAAAAATATTATCTTTTGACTACATTTCATATTTAAATACGGTCGGATGGAAAAATGCGAATATTTTCATCGATTAAATAACTTTTTATAATATTGGGATGCTTGGCTTCTTCATTTATTTTGGTTCTCCTCATGAGGCTAATTTTATGAGTTAATCAATTTTTTCCATGAGTTTTCATATATCTTGATAACAATGGTTATGTGTCACTATTTCACACAGAGATTGTCATCGCGCTATGACCGATAAATTTGATATCAATCACGTTGGTATCACATAATTGATACAGGTTGACTTTCATTGAACCCGATTAATGTTAAAGTATAAATACTTCTTATATATATGAATTCAGCAATAATTGCTGCAAGTTTTCTTTCCTAAGCGATTTATACCCTATGGATTTCAAGCTGCATCGCGACGGCAAGGGAGCGAATCCCCGGAAGCATAGCGAACTATGTGACCGGGGTGAGTGAGTGCAGCCAACAAAGAGGCAACTTGAAAGATAACGGGTATATCTGTTTCTTTTCCAATTTGATGGGATTATGGCTGATATTTGGGCTGGTAAGAGGAGAGCCTGATGGCGGGTTTACTACCGATTACTATAATTGGTGCGGCGGCGGGAGATATTGTTCTTAGTTTACCGAGGCTTCCCCGGAGTGGAGCAGATCAGGAAGCTAAAGAAATTGATCGACAGATTGGTGGTTCTGGTTTCAATGTTGCTCGGGCTTTGGTGCGCCTGCAAATCCCGGTGATTAATGGTATACCGGTCGGTAACGGATGCTGGGGGGAACAGATAACCAAAGAGATGCAAGACCTTGGGCTTGAGGTCACATTAACCAATACATATCTTGATAATGGCTGGTGTTTGGCGATGGTTGAACCGGATGGTGAAAGAAGTTTTGTCTCCGTGAGTGGTTGTGAAGTTGACTGGAGTATGGCAATGCTCTCTTCGATTGCTTTGCCGGAAAAGGGATATATCTACTCTAGTGGTTATGTCATGGCGGGTAAATCAACGGCGATTTTATGTGATTGGTTACTAGCGTCACCGTCCGGGCAGACGTTATTGCTGGATTTTGGCCCTCGTTTACCAGAAATAGCTCCTGCTTTCCTTGATGCATTGCCTGCTGACCGGACTATTCTGACACTGAACCGTGATGAAGTTGCTATATTGTGCGGAGAAGGTGATCCTGTCGTCCAGGCTAGCGGTTATTCCAGTAAAAAGAAAATCACTATTATCTGCCGGTTAGGTTCACAAGGGACATGGATATGTCTGCCTGATCGTGAGCCAGAATATGTTGCTGCTTATAAGGTGAAAGTGGTGGATACCATCGGTGCTGGGGATGCTCATAGTGGCGGCATGCTTGCGGGATTATCGCAGGGAATGTCGCTAAGAGATGCTGTTGAACTTGGCAATCGTGTTGCTGCTATTGTCGTCAACCGTTCTGGTGCTGCTGGCGCACCAACAATAAAAGAACTAGAGGAGTTTGTGTTTGAATAATTATTTTCAGTCACTACGCCTCTTAGATTTTAAGGGGCGTAGTTAAAATGAGTGCATTACTTCCAGGTTGGAAACGCAAAACGGCTTTATTTTTATCAGCTCAAATAATTTCTTTGCTAGGTTCTTCCATTGTCCAGTTTTCTATCGTCTGGTATATCACCTTAAATACTTCATCGGGAGAAATGCTGGCTATTTCGGTACTCTGTGCATTTCTTCCACAGGTATTGATCTCTTTATTTGCGGGTGTTTGGGCGGATACTTATAACCGTAAGTTGCTCAGTATTGCCTCTGATGCGTTAATTGCATTAGTCACGCTTGGTTTGGCGATCTCTTTTATGCTTGGATTCAAGAGCATTGAGTTGTTATTTGTGGCGCTGATTGTCCGTTCATTGGGGACGGGTATCCAGACACCGGCAGTGAGTGCGATTATTCCGCAACTCGTCCCTAAAGAGAAATTACTGCGGGTTAATGGTATTAATACGTCTTTGACTTCACTGATGATGTTGGCATCTCCAGCTATCAGTGGTTTTTTGTACTCTCAGACTTCGATGGAAAATATTTTTTTAGTGGACGTAACGACTGCCATTATTGGCATTAGTATTGTTTCGTTTATTCCTATTCCCAAAATTGTTTCTAATTCCATGCCGGATAATAAATTTCAGGCAATTTTAGCGGGTTTCCGTTATTTGCAAGAGAATAAATTAATTAGAAACCTGTTGATTTTTCTGATTTGTGTTTGCTTTCTGATTAGTCCGGCTGCGTTTTTGACACCTTTATTAGTTAATAGGACATTTGGTGAAGAATCGTGGCGTTTAGCCGTTAATGAAATGACATTTAGTGCTGGCGCGGTTTTAGGTGGATTGCTGATTTCTTTCTGGAGTGAGTATAAAAATAAAATGCGTATAACGGCGATTGCTTGCGCGTTTTTTGGCATATTTATGATCGCTCTTGGTAATGCCTATTGGTTCCCGCTTTATCTGGTGCTTAACGTCTTTTTAGGCATAGTGACACCTTGTTTTAACGCACCGATAACCGCGGTTTTTCAGGAAAGAGTCGAACCTGAGATGATGGGTAGGGTATTCAGTTTAGTTCAGATCGCTTTGTCCTGCTCTTTGCCATTAGGTATGGTGCTGTTTGGCCCAATTGCTGACTATATTAATATTCAATCTCTTTTAATGATATCTGGTGGATTGATATTACTGACTGGCGCGCTGTTTTTTATGTTTAACGGAGAAGGTAGCAGAGAAGAAAGGAGCAGAGCGGTTTAATCCGGCTTAATGTTGCCAGTTATGCGATAAGCGCAGCGCCGTGAATTGGTGAGTATATACTCCACGCGTTCTACCTGAGCCTGGAGTATATCCCGAAATACGTTGAGTTCTGCGCGACAAAAGCTTTGGCAGGTGGCAGCGGCAGCGCAAATTGGGCAATGATTTTCTACCAGCAAAATAGCGCCGTCTTCGGTAAATGACCATTGAGCCATGTAACCTTCACGGCATCTTATAGCAACCAGCCGTTCGACTCGTTCTTGTAGACTGGTTGCTCCATTCATTGCCTGCTGATAATTAATACGGGTTTCCTGCTCGCGAGTATCGATCAATAAATCTATGGCTTTCTCACCTAACTGTTTACGAATAGTGTTGAGTAATTGTACCGTCAGCTCAGCATGTGCATCCGGGAAATGATGATGACCTGCGGCTGTCAGGTGCCAAAGTTGTATTGGACGACCAACGCCTCGGGCTTCTGCAATAGCTTCCACCAGCCCTTCTTTGGCTAACTTCACAAACTGTTGTCGGGCAGCTTCCCCGGTTGTGCCTAGTATTTTTCCGGCGTCGGAAGCCTGTTGAGGACCACGGGTTTTCAATAACATCAGTAACTTTTCACCGACTGATTGTGTCATATTTGTGCTATTTTCAAGGCATTTTCTTGACATATTGCCTCTCCCCGTCTTAATTTATTCCAAGATAATTCTTGTTTAATTTAACGTAAGACTCATATTAACTCAATGCTAATGCAGGATAATGACTGTGATAACAAACGATGAAAGCCGCTGGAGCGATTTGTTCTCCGGTAAAAATGCGGCCAGTGCTCTGGTTTTATCGCTAGGCGTTGCGCTACATGCGATTAATATCTTAATTGTCACCACTATCTTACCTTCGGTGGTACAGGATATTGGGGGTTTGAACCTTTATGCTTGGAATACGACGCTGTTCGTCGTTGCTTCTATTATTGGTTCAGTATTATCTGCGTGTCTGCTTAATGCACAGGGAGCACGTAATGCTTATCTGGTTGCTGCGCTATTGTTCTTCTTTGGCAGCTTGTTATGCGCACTTGCCCCAACAATGGCGGTGATGCTTATCGGCCGAACTGTTCAAGGCTTTGGCGGTGGACTGCTGTTTGCACTCTCCTATGCCATGATCAATCTGGTATTTGAACAGGCGCTTTGGCCGCGGGCAATGGCTCTGATATCCGGGATGTGGGGAGTGGCGACGTTAGTTGGCCCTGCTGTGGGCGGTGTTTTTGCTGAGATGCATGCTTGGCGTTATGCCTTTGGCATCATGCTGCCAATAATGCTGTTGTATGCGGTCTTCACTTGTTTAACTTTGCCGAAAGGTAAACTTCAGGAGCGGAATAAAACAGTATTACCCTTGGTGCAGCTAGTTCTATTAGCGGCAGCAGTATTGATGGTTTCTGCTGGTAGCGCATCCGAAAATGTGAAGCTGAATTTTGCAGGAATTATGCTGGCATTAGTATTAATAATATTGCTAATTTGTCACGAACGGCGTTCGGTCATACGTTTATTACCTCATGGCGCATTGCATTTTGGATCACCTCATGCTGTGTTATTTGCCACGATTTCATTATTGGTGGTCGGCATGACCAGTGAAGTATTTGTTCCGTATTTCCTGCAAATATTGCATGGTCAGTCACCGCTAATTTCTGGTTATATGGCTGCGGCAATGGCAGCCGGTTGGACAATTGCCGAGATAATCAGTGCGGGCTGGCGTGGAGCGGGTATGCGCCGGGCAATTATCAGCGGGCCAATATTGGTATTAATCGGTATGTTGATTCTGTCGTTGATATTATCACAGCCTTCAGTTGGACATTGGCAAGTAATGATGCCTATTGTGATTGCATTGACTTTGGTGGGATTTGGTATCGGTTTTGGCTGGCCGCATTTGCTCACTCGCATATTACAGGTTTCGTCAGATGGGGATAAAGATATTGCTGGCGCTTCAATTACAACCGTGCAGCTATTCGCTACTGCTTTTGGAGCCGCATTGGCGGGGATGGTGGTGAACCTTTCAGGATTTAACGAACCTGGTGGTGTAACGGGAACTGCTTCTGCCGCACACTGGTTATTCCTGTTATTTGCTATCGCACCATTGCTGGCGCTGTTTACGGCGTGGAGAGCAGCGAAGATTAGGTTAGTGGCTGAGTAGTTCTGTTTTTTGGTGTAAAAAATAGCTCATGATATCGACGTTTGTTGATGACACGTCGATATTTTCTTGTTTTTTCGACACATGGTTTCCATATGTCGACATGATCGACATATTGCTAATACGTGTCGAAATTTTTCGATTTTATCGACATGAAATCTTTGTGTGTCGATGTCGTCAACATATACACGCAACGTGTCGAAAAAAATAGGAAATATAAACATGACATGGCAGCCCGATGCGCCTTTTAATGCTATTCCCTTATTGCCGCCAACCATAAAGGTGATGGAATCCATTGCAGTATTAAAAGCCTGTATACCTGCCAGAGCTGCACTGGCTGAGCTTAAGCAAGTTGGTGAATTGTTGCCTAATCAGAGGTTACTCATTAACTTATTGCCACTGCTGGAAGCAAAAGACAGCTCAGAAATCGAAAATATTGTTACGACTTCAGACAAACTGTTCCAATATGCACAAGAAGACAGTCTGGCTGATCCTGCAACGCAAGAAGTACTACGCTACCGTACTGCGCTTTATGAAGGGTTCATACAATTAACTCGACGGCCACTATGCACGAATACAGCGATTGAAGTTTGTAGCCGACTAAAAGCTGTTGATATGAATATTCGCAAAGTTTCTGGTACAACGCTGAGTAATCAAGTAACGGGTGAGATTATTTATACGCCGCCAGAGGGAGAATCTCAGATATGTGATTTACTCAGCAATTGGGAGCAATTTCTTCATGCAGAAGATGGAATCGACCCATTAATCAAGATGGCTATTGCTCACTACCAGTTTGAGGCTATTCATCCATTTACTGATGGCAATGGACGTACTGGTCGTATCATTAATATTCTCTATCTTATTGAACAGCAGCTTTTGACATTGCCAATTCTTTATTTAAGTCGCCACATTGTACAACATAAGCGTGATTATTATCGGCTACTTTCCCAAGTTACCGCTGCTGGCAAATGGGAAGAGTGGATTATCTATATGTTAACCGCAGTAGAGCAAACTGCTAAATGGACTACAGATAAAATTGCTGCGGTAAGAGAACTGATTGAACATACCAGCGAGTATATAAAGCAAAGCCTGCCTAAAATTTATAGCCATGAGCTGGTACAGGTGATATTTGAACAACCTTATTGTCGTATTAGTAATTTGGTTGAGTGTGATATTGCTAAACGTCAAACTGCTTCGGTTTATTTAAAACAATTGTGTGATATTGGAGTATTACAAGAAATTCAGGCCGGGAAAGAAAAGTTATTTGTTCACCCTAAATTGGTGCAGTTAATGACCCAGGATAGTAATAAATTGAGTTATTACACAGTTTGAAAAATACTTATTAGTCGAATTTGTCATGTAAAAAAACTTGTCATCAAGAGGTTGCCAAGAATAATACAGACACAAAGATCCACTGCATTTGTTTTTGTTTATGGGCGGCCTAAAATAGTTAGATCTAAAACCAATAACAAAGAGTATGTTAATTTCTATGTTGATAACTTAGACTACATTGATATTAATGTGGACTAAAAGGAAAGTTTAAATTTAAGTACGGGAAAAACAGGGTTACTTAGCTGAGTGGGTCAATATTTTCTACCAGCTCCCGTAAATACTGCGCCAACTGGCTAACGCTTTTCTCACCAGTAGCGGCATCTACAGTCAGATTTTCCAATGTATTGTCGTTATCGAGGATCTGTATGCCATTACGATAGAGGAATGTCATGGTAACGAAGATGGAATGCGATAATTTCCTGCGCACTCACCCACATCATCGGTCGGTCAACGCCTCTACAGTATGTCCGTGGCGCTGCATAATGTGATCAAACTCGGCATCCAGTTTGGCATTTCGATAATTCTCATATTCAGCTTTGCTAATTACCACAGCGGCGCTGCCGTTCCTGCGGGTGATTTCAACTGGTTCACCGTTGACGGCTGTGTCCAACAAAGCTGAAATATTAGTTCTGGCTTGGGTTGATGTGTATGTGCGCATATTATTTCTCCTGAAATGTACACTTAGATTGCATGTTATTCAATCAGCCGAAAGGATGAAGCATCAATAATGGAACTGCTATAGTTGTACAAATTTTACAATTAGCACAGGTATATATAGTTTGTTCTGTCCGGGTTCTTAGCAAAGATTCTTCATTCCTTTATCCATGTTCGAATTGGTATGTCTGTGAATTTTCCGCTATATCCACCTGCGTTTCGAAGGGTGTACTTAAACTGGTAAGTGCTCTTTTAAGTACACCAGAAACATGCGTTGGATTTTATGAGTCAGTATGAAAATTTACTCAATATTCTGAATCTGCTCCCTCATCTGCTCGATTAGCACCTTCAATTCAATAGCGGAGTTAGTGATGTCGGCATTGATGGATTTGGAGGCAAGCGTATTAGATTCGCGGTTAAATTCCTGCATCATAAAATCCAGGCGGCGGCCGACGGCTTCTTTTTTCTTCAGAATATTGCGAGTTTCTTTGACGTGGGCATCAAGGCGATCTAGCTCTTCTGCCACATCAAGACGTTGAGCCAGTAAAACTAATTCTTGCTCAAGACGGTTATTTTCAAGCTGTACCTGCGCTTCTTCCAGTTTGGTTTGCAGGCGTTCCCGTTGCCATTGCATGATTTCAGGCATCTGTTGGCGAACTTTACTGACTTCTTCGGTCACCGCGTCCAAACGTTGTTCAATCATAATTTTAAGTGCATTGCCTTCGGCTTCACGGCTTTGAATAAAGGCATCCAGTGTTGTATCCAATTCTTGCAACAATTGAGTGTTGATAGCATCTAAATCTTGCTCTTCTGCTGCCATAACGCCGGGCCAACGCAGAATGTCAACAGGGTTGATTTCACCTTCGTTGCTCTGTTGTTTGACCCAACTCGCCGCATTGACTAGCTGTTTTGCCAAAGTTTCATTCAGGATAAGTTCGCCTTGAGCACGTGAGTCCAGTTCAAAACGCAGGTTGCACTCAACTTTTCCGCGAGTCAGACGGGAACGAATACGTTCACGAATCACCGGTTCCAAGCTTCTGAATTGTTCTGGTAGGCGGATATAGGTTTCTAAATAACGCTGATTAACGGAGCGTAGTTCCCAAGCTGCATTTCCCCATTCACTTTTGGTATCTCGCCGTGCAAAAGCAGTCATACTACGGATCATGATTCGTTCCCAATTTAAACAAAAGATTAAGAGATTATAACGCTCGTTGTAGATGCAGGATAGGAATTAGCCCTGTTAGGCCGTATAATGCGCCCCCAATAATGATTTAACAACGGAGATAACACTATGCGCCCAACAGGAAGAGCGGCAGAACAAGTGCGTCCTATCACTATAACTCGCCATTATACTAAGCACGCGGAAGGTTCGGTTCTAGTAGAGTTTGGGGATACCAAAGTGTTATGTAATGCCTCCGTTGAAGAAGGGGTTCCCCGCTTCTTGAAAGGTCAGGGGCAGGGTTGGGTGACGGCGGAATATGGTATGTTACCGCGTTCTACTCATACCCGAAATGCTCGTGAAGCCGCCAAAGGCAAACAGGGCGGCCGTACGATGGAAATTCAGCGTTTAATTGCCCGTTCGCTACGCGCCGCTGTTGATCTGAAAAAACTGGGTGAATATACCATTACACTGGATTGTGATGTTATTCAGGCTGATGGCGGTACCCGTACAGCTTCTATTACTGGTGCTTGTGTCGCGCTAGCTGATGCGTTGAATAAAATAGTTGCAGCAGGCAAGCTGAAAGAAAGTCCTCTGAAATCAATGGTTGCTGCGGTCTCTGTTGGCATCGTGGATGGTGAAGGCCGTTGTGATCTGGAATATGTGGAAGATTCCGCCGCTGAAACTGATATGAACGTCGTGATGATGGAAGATGGCCGGATGATTGAAGTGCAAGGCACTGCGGAAGGCGAGCCATTTAGTCATGATGAGTTGTTATCCTTATTGGCCCTTGCCAAGGAAGGATTAGAGGACATCTTTGCAGCGCAGAGAAATGCGTTAGAACAAAATGCATTAAAATAATAAGTTGATCAGGCGACGTAATAGTCGCCTTTTTTATGCCTGTTGTATGGCGGATAACCATGACTAAGAGAAAGGAGAGACACCAATGAAAGCCTATCAGCGCGAATTTATCGAGCTTGCGCTAAAAAAACAGGTACTGAAATTTGGGGAATTCACCCTGAAATCAGGACGTAAAAGCCCATATTTTTTTAATGCCGGGCTGTTTAATACTGGGCGTGATTTGGCGTTAATCGGGCGTTTTTATGCAGCAGCATTGTTGGATAGCGGTATTCAGTGCGATTTGTTATTCGGACCTGCTTACAAGGGTATTCCAATTGCCGCGACAACGGCAGTTGCACTGGCAGAGCATCATGATATCGATATGCCATATTGTTTTAACCGTAAGGAAGCTAAAGATCATGGCGAAGGTGGCACTTTGGTTGGTAGCTCACTTAAAGGCAATGTTGTTCTGGTTGATGATGTTATTACCGCAGGTACAGCTATCCGTGAATCTATGGAGATTATCAAGCAGCATAATGCGACGCTTGCCGGCGTAATGATTTGTCTTGATCGTCAGGAACGTGGGAATGGTGAAATCTCGGCACTTCAGGAAGTGGAAAGAGATTATGGCTGCAAAGTGTTTTCTATCATTACCTTGAATGACTTGATTAATTATTTGAGTGGTCAGCCGGAGATGAAAGATCATCTGGATGCAGTAAAAGCCTATCGTGCGCAGTACGGTATCTGATAGATAAGCTTCAAAAAAAGCCCTCGCCCAATAACGGGCGGGGTGAGTAGTAGAATAACTTATTGTAGCTGAGCCAATAATAATGGCCAGCGCGCTTCAAATTCCTGTGTTGGACGATAGTGGAACTCAGAGCGTACAAAACGTGATAGCATCCCTTCACAAAATGCGAGTAATTGAGAAGCTAATAACGACTCATCATAACTGAAACCTTGCCCATCACGTAATTTTTTCTCTTTTAAAACTTGACGGATCTGTACTTCAATTCGTTCAAATAACTGATTTATGCGCCCTTGCAGCCGGTTTTGTTCAAACATTAGAGCATGGCCTGTCATGATGCGGGTCAGACCTGGATTTTTTTCTGAAAAACCCAGAATCAGAATCAATATCAGGCGAATACGAGTCGTGGTATCTTTCTCGTCTTGCAGAATCAGGTTAATCCGTGAAATTAATGAGTCTTCAATAAACTCAATCAAGCTGTCAAACATCCGGGTTTTACTAGGAAAATGCCGGTATAGGGCAGCTTCGGAAACGCCCACGTTGGCGGCCAGTTTGGCGGTAGTGATTCGATGGCTGCCATCGCTGGATTGCAACATATGCGCCAGCGCCTGCAAGATCTCCTCGCGCCTGTTTCTTTTCTTCGTATTTTCGTTTTCTGCCATGTCTGACAAGACCTTTGTTAAGAACAGCAAAACAAACAAAATCAGTAATTCTTTGCTCAACGGTATTTTGAGCAAAGAATATGATAATGGGTTAAATGGTTTTAGGTTTTACAGAGATTTATTGGCGACCGGAATGACCAAAACCACCGTTGCCTCTTTCGCTGGCTTCAAAATCTTCTACCAGATTGAATTCAGCCTGGACGACGGGTACAAAAACCATCTGAGCGATACGTTCGCCTGGCTGGATAGTGAAAGTTTTATCACCACGATTCCAGACGGAAACCATTAGCTGGCCTTGGTAATCAGAATCGATTAAACCCACCAGATTACCCAGAACGACGCCATGTTTATGTCCAAGGCCTGAACGGGGCAGAATAACGGCAGCCAATTGTTCATCGCCAATGTGAATAGCAAGCCCGGTTGGAAGCAGTTCTGTTTGGCCTGGAGCCAGTTCTACCGCATTGTCCAGGCAAGCCCGCAAATCTAAACCTGCGGAGCCTGGCGTGGCGTAAGTTGGCAAAGGAAATTCCTTCCCGATACGTGGGTCAAGAATTTTAACGTCGATTTTTTTCATCATAGCGTCTGACTATCTCGTCTAATAAATGGTGGCTAAGTAATAACTTATTACTATGAGGTAAGCGGATTTCTCCCTCATGCCAGAACAAATGTAATGCATTAGTATCACTGTTAAAGCCGTGGCCGGTAAGCGATACATCATTTGCGCAAATCAGATCCAAATGTTTTTGGTTCAGTTTTTTTCGTGCGTATTCTTCCACATTCTGGGTTTCAGCCGCAAACCCAACCACGAAGGGGCGGTTTTCTTGCATTGCTGCTACATTGGCAACAATATCCGGGTTTTTGATTAGGGTAAAAGTGATTTCATCACCCTGTTTTTTAATTTTTTCTTCGGCAATCTGTTTAGCGCGATAGTCTGCAACCGCAGCACAACCAATAAAGATATTCTGTGAACCCGCTACTGCCTGTACTTGTTCATTCATTTCCAGGGCGCTGGTGACGTCGATTCGTTTGACTCCCGGTGGTGTTGGTAAATTAACGGGGCCAGTGATAAGGGTGACTTCTGCGCCACGTGTTGCCGCAGCCTGGGCGATAGCAAACCCCATTTTGCCGGAGCTGTGGTTGCTGATAAAGCGGACGGGATCTAGCGCTTCACGGGTTGGTCCAGCGGTGATAGCAAGTTTTAGATGAGCTAAGTCCCGATTGGTTTGAAAATGTTGCTCAGCGAGTTCGACAATCGCCAAGGGATCTAGCATTCTGCCGGGACCAACGTCACCACAAGCTTGGCTGCCGTTGTCCGGTCCCCACAGGAGAACGCCTCGTTCTTCAAGGCGCTTGAGATTATGTTGTGTTGCTTGAGCTAGAAACATTTGTTGATTCATTGCGGGCGCCGCGGCAATTGGGGCGGGGGAGGCCAAACAGACAGTCGTCACGAGATCATTTGCCATACCGACTACCAAGCGAGCCAGTAAATCAGCGGTGGCAGGGGCGAGAATAATCAGATCAGCCCACTTGCCAAGCTCAATATGCCCCATAGCCGCTTCTGCTGCCGGATCTAACAAGTCGTCAGAAACGGGATAACCAGAAACCGCCTGCAACGTCATTGGTGTAATAAACGCTTCTGCTGCTGGTGTCATTACTACACGTACTTGTGCGCCGCGATCACGCAGGCGACGTACCAGCTCGGGAGTTTTGTAAGCGGCTATCCCTCCGCTGATACCAAGCACAATCTGTTTGCCGGAAAGTCCTGCCATCGTGATTGTCCGAATATTAAGTTGCAAGGGGCCAAGATTTTATCACAAGAGATTACAGAGTTGAGCAGAGTCTGAGCTTTGATGGTAAAAAAGAATAAGTTTGCGAGCGGCTACGCAGCTCTTGAATATGATATTCGCCCTTATATTTAAGGCATGGAATACTGTTTGTATCAGGTGAAATAGGACAGGGAGATGAATATATGGGAGTTGATATCGCTGAAAATACAGGAGAAATATATTCAAATTTAGCTCCCAGAGAGAAATTATTGGCTTATGGCTCGGTTTCTCTGACAGATGCTGAGTTATTGGCTATTTTTTTACGTACCGGGACGAGAGGACTTCCTGTTTTACGAATGGCTGAATTTTTACTGAAAGAATTCGGGTCTTTGTACCATTTACTCTCTGCTGATTATGACACTTTTTGTTCCCATAAAGGGATGGGATTAGCCAAGTATGCACAATTACAGGCTATTGCAGAACTGGCGAAGCGTTTTTTCTCCAGCCAGTTCATGCATGAGGATATTATGAGTAGTCCAAGTGTGACTCAAGAGTATTTGCAAAATCTATTATCGGGGCGTGATCGGGAAATATTTGTTGTGTTGTTTCTCAATAATCAAAATAGAGTCATCTGTCATGAGGAGATGTTTAAAGGCACAATCAATAAAGTTGAAGTTCATCCTCGTGAAATTGTCCGATCGGCGATAAAGGTGAATGCTTCATCCGTTATTTTGGCCCATAATCATCCATCAGGTCATGCAGAGCCGAGTTTGGCAGATAAGATTGTTACAGATAAAGTGATTGATGCCTGTAATTTAGTTGGTGTGAAAGTGCTGGATCATCTGGTTATTGGCCGGCAATGTTGTGTCTCATTTGCTGAGCGAGGATGGATTTAAGCTAATTTTTTCAAGATCCTTGTGGATCTTTGGTTGTGCGGGACTTGAGCGTCGGCGATTGAGGGCGTATACTACGCCACCTTTGAGGATCTTTGGTTTGGCGAGAAGAGCCTATCTCAGCACATTTTCTGAGTAAATGTGAGTCTTTTCAGTAGAATTTGCTGAGATGGGCTCCTAAGCCTGACGAGGCGGCCATACCCAATACAAAGCTCGAGCTGATTTGATTTTTGGAGAATAGACATGTCCCGAGTCTGCCAAGTTACTGGCAAACGCCCGATGAGTGGTAATAACCGCTCTCATGCATTGAATGCGACTAAGCGTCGTTTTCTGCCTAACCTGCATTCCCACCGTTTCTGGGTTGAGTCCGAGAAGCGCTTTGTAACTCTGCGTGTATCTGTTAAAGGTATGCGTGTGATTGATAAGAAGGGTATCGATGCAGTTTTGGCTGAGCTTCGTACCCGCGGTGAGAAGTACTAAGGAGCTGAAAAATGGCTAAAGGTATTCGCGATAAAATTAAGCTAGTTTCTTCTGCTGGTACTGGTCACTTCTATACCACTACGAAGAACAAGCGTACTATGCCTGAGAAACTGGAAATGAAAAAATTTGATCCAGTTGTTCGTCAGCATGTTATGTATAAAGAAGCCAAGATTAAATAAAATTTTGGTTGATTTGATAAAAACCCGGCCTAGGCTGGGTTTTTTGTTGTCTGAAAAGTTTTAACCGATATTCACTGATTCTTCTCTGCATTTCATATATATCCTGTTATTCGTAGACGTAAAATGTTGTTTCGCTATACTAACGCCTTCCGGTAGGCTGGATATGAAACCGAAATGGCTAAAGAAAAACTAAATATTTTACATACGGAATCTTCTTGTGGTTGGGGTGGTCAGGAAATCCGTATTCTGACGGAATCCCAAGGAATGATAAAACGTGGACACAAAGTGGTTATTGTCTGTTGTCCTAGTTCTAATATCTACCGTGAAGCAAAATCTTATGGTGTGCCGGCAGTAGCCCTGCCTATTGAGAAAAAGCGGCTGTCCAGCTTTCTTGCTATGCGTCGTTGGTTGAAAAAAGAAGGCCGTCAATTTGACGTTATTAATACACATAGCTCGACAGATGCATGGTTGGTTGCTGCGGCTTGCACGACGTTAAGACATATGCCGCCAATGGTCAGAACCAGGCATGTTTCTACCCATGTTTCTCATTCAATATCAACCCGTTGGTTGTATCTGAGAGCATGCCGACATATTGCGACTACCGGTGAAAAACTACGCCAACATCTGCACACCAATAATCATTATCCATTACAACATATGACATCAGTGCCCACCGGCATTGATTTAGACCGTTTCCGACCGGAAGATAAGAAAGTTTGTCGTCAGCGGATTGGGATTCAAGATAAACCGACATTAGGTGTCGTTGCGACCATGAGAACTTGGAAAGGGCATCGCTATCTGTTAGAAAGCTGGAAAGTGCTGCACCAGAAATATCCTGATTGGCAACTTTTGTTTGTTGGCGATGGTCCACAACGTAAATCATTGGAACCATTAGTAAAGCGAGAAGGTTTGTCAAACAGCGTCATTTTTTTAGGTAATCGTCAGGATGTTCCTGATTGTTTGAATGCGATGGATTTATTCGCATTACCTTCTTTTGGTAATGAAGGCGTGCCACAAGGCATTATGCAAGCAATGGCGTGTGGGATACCTGTTGTATCAACCTCCGTTGGCGCAATTGCCGAAGCGGTCGTTGATAGTGAAACGGGTTATATCGTGGAACCCAGAAATACCGAGTTATTGACGAAAAGTTTAGATTTGTTGATTCATAATAATGAACTGCGCTTGCAATTCGGTCATTGTTCATTAAAGCGGGCAGTGGCTTTATTTGGCATAGATAATATGTTGGATAAAATGGAAAATATCTTTTTTCACAGCATTAAAGGTAAAAAACGTTAACATTTTTTAAGATTTATTCTGGTCCTTATTCTTTGGTTTATGGTTTTGGGTAATATCAACGTATTGATATTAAATCACTTTGAGGTTGATTATTAGTTAAATCACCCTATTGTGATCAATTGTATGCAAAAATGTTTTTTTTGTATATTTTGTTGAATTTTATAGCAGATTAATTAGATAATTGTCTTATGCAGATCAAGAATATTCTGGTCATTATTGTAGCACGTTTCGGTGATACCTTATTGGTAACGCCGGTGATTCGTGCTTTAAAGCAGAAATGGCCTGGTGCGAATATTGATGTTATGGCTCATAAAAGGACTAAGCAGATCCTTGAAAATAGAAATGATATCAATAAATTGACTGCTTTTTCGAAAGGTAAGGCAAAATGGTGTGGTTGGTTTACCCGTAAACATTATGATCTGGCTTTAGTATATAGTGACGATAAACCTTTATTGCAGTACGCAAAACGTAAATCGCGCTTAACAGTTTCGTTTTCAGATAAGTCTACGTTGCAATCTGATTGGCTGACTGTGGAAAAGCCAAAGGCGTTGATGCCAGCTCAACAGGAACGGGCCATGCTTGCTGGTGCGGTAGATGTTGAGGTAAGTGACTGGCGATTGAATTATTGTGTGAGTGAAAAGGAGTTACATTTTGCCGATGGTTTTATGCGGCAGTATCATTTAGAGAATAAACTCCTGATTGGTTTTCAGTTACAAAGTTTCCCGGCAAAAGCTTATCGTGATTGGCCGGTTGAACATTTTTACCAATTAGCGCAACACATTTATAGCCGTTATCCCCAGTCGCATATTATGTTATTAGGCAGTACTGACGGCAAAATTACTGCACAGTCACTGGCGAAAAGATTAGGGGCTGAAAAGTGTACTTCATTGGTTGGTAGACTAACAATGCGACAGAATGCAGCAATAATGAGTAGACTTGATTTATATGTTGGTGTTGATACCGGGCCGACACACTTAGCCGGTGCTTTGGGTATCCCGATGGTGGCTATGTATCATAGTTTTCACCCCGGCTGCTTTTTAGCGCCTCAACAGCATTCACATTTGGCGGTTATTGAACATCCGGTTCACTATATGCAAGCCACACGTAAAGACTCGATGTCTGCAATATCTGTTGAACAAGTCTGGCAGGCAACGCAAAAGTTACTAGAAACTACGTCGTCAGGAAGAAAAGATGAAAATAGGTTTGGTTGATGTCACGGTAACGATGTCTTACGGTGGTATTCAGACGGCAGTCTGGGAACTTGCGAAAGCGTTGACTGATGCTGGTCATGAGATCCATATTTTTGGTGGGAAGGGTGATGTTCAACCAGAACTCAATGGAAAAGCAATCCAGATTCATACTTTTCCATTCATTCCCAGAGAGAAAGTGATTAATATTGGTCGACGTTTTCAGCGTATTATTGAACGCTACTCATTTGCTCGCCATGCTCGCGATACGGTTGTTGCTGAAGATTTTGACTGGGTTATTCTGACTAAGCCATTTGATTTTTTCTGGCCTCGAATGATGGCAAAAGAGAGTCGCACCAAATTTTGCTATATGAGCGGCGGCACCAGTTTTTTCAAGGGTGACAGAAAGCTGAGTAAGCGAATTTCAGCTTGGGTGGCATGCAGCCATTTTAATGCCTGGCAGATTCAGCACCATTTTAAACAATTTCCGCAGGTGATTTACAATGGTGTTGATATTAATAAATTCAGACCGATAGACTCTTCTGTCAGAACTGGTCTTGGGATTAGCGATAAAACATTTTTGCTGACCTTTGCCGGGCGGTTGGTTGGCTGGAAAGGCATGCATGTGGCTATTGATGCAATGGCTCAGTTACAGGATAAAGATGTTAAGTTGCTGATTATCGGGGCGGGTGAAGATCTGAAACGCTTGGAAAAGCGGGTTGCGACACTGCGGCTGGAAAAACAGGTTATCTTCCATCCACCTGTAGGGCATGATCAGTTGCCTGAATATTATGCTGCTGGTGACGCAGGAATTTTTCCAAGTATTGGTGACGAAGCGTTTGGGATTACGATTGCGGAAGCGATGGCGTGTGGCAGACCGGTTATTGCCAGTTATATCGGAGGAATACCCGAAGTTGTCGGTAACGAAAGTAATTCGGGTATTTTGGTCACGCCAGGAGATGCTTCAGCAATTGCCGATGCGGTTAACTTTTTATTGTCTCAACCAGACAGGAGGCAAGCAATGGGAAAAGCGGCTCGTCAACGGATTGAAACAATGTATACCTGGGAGCACTCGGCAAATCGTTTACTGAAAGCGATAAATAATGAAGATTGCCTATATTGATCCCTATCCGGTTCCTGATTATCGGGTAGCATCATTGCAAATTTTGCAGAATGTTGATGCGTTTGCCCGCCAGGGAGCTAGCATATATCTGGTTACGCCGGAAGGTAAAAATACCGCAGAGGAGATTCTGGGGCGTTCATTATCACCATCAGTTAGACTGATGTCTTTACGCAATATTCGGCGTAAATGGTATTTTCCATTCAATACCCAAAAGATGTTCTATTTTCAGGTTTCCCATTGGTTGAAGAGAAATGAGGTAGATGCCGTTTTTACCCGTAATCTGAAAATGGCAAAGTATTTATTATGTGAACATCCAGAAATTCCGCTGTTTTTTGAAAGTCATGAGATTTTTGCCCAGTCATTTAAGGAATCGCATGATTTAAGTGAAAATAAAAATCAGCGTAAATATCAGAAGTTGAGAGAAATCGAACACTTTGTTTATCGCCAATCCAGGATTATTTTCGTTCTGACGTCGTTACTCAGTGATGATATTATTAGTGAATATAATGTCAATACGCCAATAGTTATTGCGCCAGACGGTGTGGATATGCTGGCAGTCGAATCGATGTCATTAAATAAACATGCGCCAGATGACGCTGAATTACCAACCCAGATCCTTTATTTAGGCAGTTTGCATCATTGGAAAGGTGTTCCTACGGCGATTAAAGCGATGGCTTATCTTGAAAATGCCGTATTGAATATTGCTGGTGGCGAATCAGGGCAAATTCAGCAATTGCAGCAGATTGCTCAGCAAATGGGGGTTGGCGATAAAATCAATTTTCTTGGGTTTATTCAACCTAAGTTACGTTTTCAGATAATTGCAGATAATGATATTTGTCTGTTGCCATTAACTAAAACCAGCATTGGCAGTCGCTATACTTCGCCACTGAAACTATTTGAATATATGGCGATGGATAAGCCTGTGGTTATCTCAGATTTTCCTTCGATTCGTGATGTAGCTGATGAAAATGCGGTTAGTTTTGCTGACAGTGAAAATGCGGAGAGTTTTGCTCAACAGATTCAGTTAATAAGAGATAATCCAGAAAAAGCTAAGTTACAAGTCAGTTATGCAAAAATGTTGGTGACAGAGCGTTTTAATTGGGAACAGCGAGCGAAGCTTATTATGCAGACAATATCAAAGGATATTTCTGCATAATAATCGGTCTGATAATATACCGAGAGATGTCTGGTTAATCGTTTTTCTGCTTATATAGCGCAATCATCAGGCCGAATAGAATACCTATTTCATTGATATAGGTATTTTCAAAGGCTCCTCGGACAATAAACAATCCGATAAATCCCGTCAGGAGAATAATACTGGCCTGCTTTATTACGCCGTTGTTACGGCTAATAATATGGCTACCCGTGTACAGTGCTAAGAAGGTCATCAGTAAAGTAGTCATCAAACCAATGACTCCGCCGGCAAACCAGAGCGCCAGAAAGATATTATGGGGGCCGATGGATGTGCGGTATATCCAGTCTGGATAGTCAGCAGCGCGTTCATTATAGACCTTATGATAGACTTTATTGCCATAACCGTAGCCTTTAATTGGGTTCTCTAGAATCAACTCAAGAGCAGCCCCTTGGGTGCCGTTTTTATAACGATGGCTGCTATCAGTTTGAGTCAGTTTCCAAAATAGTAATTTAGTATTTTCATTAGCTATTATCGTAGTGTGAGAAAGTGCAACTGAAAAACTCAGGATTAAACTCGCTATTATGGTCAGCTTCCATTCCCGATTAATAATGATGATAAAAGCAGTGATGACGGCAACGGCGACCCAAGCGCCACGGGCTAAGGTACCTAATAACAAAAATAGACTGATAGCGGAAGCAATAGCCAGTATCAGCCAACTCACTAAGGTATGTTTTTTCCACAATGCCCAAATACAAAGTAAGACCGGAAAATAGAAAATAAAACCGTAAGAAAATTCTCGGTGATTGAAGTCAGTAAAAGGCATTTCACCTTTATTGTAGTTAATAATGTATTTACCAATATCAGTTAAGCATATTGCCAGCATACCAATGGCAAATGAGTACAGAATCATCTTGGCAATACTTTCTTTATTTTCTTTGTACAGTACAACAGGAAAGGTAAAACTGAACAATAACAGTCCATTCAAGATAGGTTTATTCATCTCTTGAAAACTCAATGCGGGATCGACGGAAATCGCTACTGAATAGAACATTGCTACGATGAATAACATAATGGATAGAAACAGTGAACTACGCATGGAGCGCATCACTTGGCGGAAATCTGTCACCAGATAGGTTAGTGCTGTAATGCCAATAAGCACGATAACCAGATTTTTATATCTCGTTATATCAGGCAGATAAACAAGGGCTATATAAATCCCAATGATGGATAAATTCCATAATGATCTTTTATCACGACTTCTAACATTAAACATATTCATCAATCTGCTTTCGTTTCTGTTGAGTTTGGTTGGAAATAATACATGAAAAGATTATCTTAATCTGCTTAGATGCAATAGAGTTGAAACAATATACATATATTAGGAGTTATTACCATGCCAGAACTACCAGAAGTAGAAACCAGCCGACGGGGAATAGAGCCACATCTGGTAGGGAATGTAATCCAGTATGCGGTAGTCAGGAATAGCCGGCTACGTTGGTCGGTAGCGGAAGAAATTATGAAGTTGAGTGATCAGCTTGTACTTAGCATTCAACGCCGGGCCAAATATTTGCTGATTGAACTGGCAAATGGTTGGATTATTGTCCATTTGGGGATGTCGGGCAGCTTACGTATTTTGCCGGAAGAACGCCCTGCGGAGAAACACGACCATGTGGATTTAGTGATGGCAGATGGTAAGGTTTTGCGTTATACCGATCCCAGACGATTTGGGGCGTGGTTATGGAGCGATGATCTCGAACGGTGCTCGGTATTGGCTCATTTGGGGCCGGAGCCGCTTTCTGATGATTTTAATGGTTCTTATCTTTACGCCCGATCAAGTAAGAAAAAAACCTTGATTAAGCCCTGGCTAATGGATAACAAATTAGTTGTTGGCGTCGGTAATATTTATGCGAATGAAGCGTTATTTACTGCCCATATTCAGCCTGATCGCCCCGCGCATACTTTAACTGAGCGTGAAGCCAATTTACTGGCGGAAACGATTAAGAAGGTTTTACAACGATCTATTGAGCAGGGTGGTACGACACTCAGGGATTTCCTGCAATCTGATGGTAAACCGGGCTATTTTGCGCAGGAATTGTTTGTTTATGGTAGAACAGGAGAACCATGTCGAATTTGTGGTGAAAAAATAGAGAGTATTAAGCTTGGGCAGCGCAGTACTTTCTTTTGCCGCCACTGCCAGTATTAGGTGATATCGGATTTGGTTGATATTGGATTGAGTTGAGATCGAATAGTTAAGGGAGGCGTTGCATAGGGAATATTCTACTTTGTGCCGCCTCCAGTGAGCGGAGTAAATTATTTGCCCAGTTTTTTTAGCATGGCTTGGGCGATAGGTTCTGGCAGGAATGATGAGATATCGCCATCGTGGAGAGCGACATCTTTAATCAAGGATGAAGAGACAAATGAGAGGTTTTGTGATGGCAGCAGAAAAACGCTCTCTAATTCGGGCATAAAGTGACGGTTCATATTGGCAAGCTGCCATTCATACTCAAAATCAGATACTGAACGAAGGCCACGGATAAGAATATTGGCTTGTTGTTTTTTAGCGAAATTAGCCATCAATTCACAGAAACCTACTACCTCCACATTATCCAGATGTGAGGTTACCTCTTTTGCCAGGGTAATGCGCTCATCCAGAGTAAACATAGGATTTTTTCTGGCGCTGTTGGCGATAGCAAATAGAACGTGGTCAAACATATCCGCGGCTCGGGTGACGATATCAATATGACCGTAGGTAACAGGATCAAATGTTCCGGGATAAATGGCTTTGGTTTTCATCAATTTTTACCCTTCTGTTGTCTCTTTTCCCACAACGCGACGTACTTATTAAACGTATATTGAGCATTGACAATAGCCAGTACTAACCCTTGTTTACCATCAAGAAAGCCAGCTCGCAACAGCCAGGTTTTAAAAAAAGCCCCCAAAGTGTGACTGAAAACTGAGAAATAACTGCACTGTTTACCTTGTTCATCGCGCTGTTCTGCCCAGGCTTTAGCATAATTTAGCTGTTTTCTCTGAAATTCCATCAGATCACGGCAAGTAAGATGAAGTAAATCCCCTTGCAGAGTAACAACCGGCGAGCCATTGGTTTCAAGGGATTCATGAACCTGATTGTTATTGTATTGATAACGGTCGCGGGCATAGAGGCGGATGACGCGATCCGGGTACCAGCCACTGTGTTTCATGAAACGGCCAAGAAACAGATTCCGGCGGGCACAACTGTAGACTTTGCTGTTATCGGCATGTGTTAGAACCTGTTCTATAGATGCTCTGAGTTCTGGCGTGACACGTTCATCAGTATCGATCATAAAAATATAATCGCCAGAGGCATATTGCTGAGCTAGTTGACGCTGACGACCAAACCCGGGCCATTCTGTGTTGGAAAATACTTTTGCCCCCATTGCCTGTGCTATCTGGCAAGTATTGTCTGAACTACCAGAATCGAGCACGATGATTTCATCAGCCCAATGGACTGAGGTCAGGCAATCTGCTATCAGATCCGCTGAATTCTTGGCGATCATGACAACGGAAAGACGTTTTTTGTCACTCATTCAGTGGCTCCGAGGCGGGAGATAGGGTTCCAGTAGTTTCAGCAGACGTTGAAGAGCGCCTTGATTTTCATGTAGTACTTCTGCTGCGTGGCGACCATAGTACAGACGATAATCTTCGTCAGTCAGTAAGCTGTTGATCTCGGTGAACAAAGAGTGGCTGTCCGTCACGGTAATCAGACCATTAGCCTGATTCAGCTTGGCGCAGATATCTTTAAAGTTAAAGGTATGCGGGCCCATTAGCACGGGAATCGCATGGGCTGCCGCTTCTAGTGGGTTGTGGCCGCCACGTTCAACCAGACTGCCGCCGACGAAGGCCAGATCGGCAATACCGTAGAGCAGCATCAGTTCGCCCATCGTATCGCCGATAACAACCTGAATATTGGCGTCAGGGATTTTATCGGAACTGCGAAGAATATAGCTGAGCCCAGCTTTCTTGGTTAATTCTTCAGCTTTAATAAAACGTTCAGGATGGCGCGGTACCAAGATCAGCAGCAAACTTGGACACTGTTTCAGTAATTTGCAATGAGCATCTAGAATAATACTCTCTTCCCCATCATGGGTACTGGTGGCTATCCAAACAGGCCGGCGAGCAGCCCATTGGCGCCGTAATGTCACTGCTTTAGCCGCCAATTCAGGTGTTACTGAGATATCGAATTTCAAACTGCCAGTAATAGTCAGTTGAGAGCGTTTTAAACCCAGTTCAATAAAGCGTTCACCATCTTCCGGATTCTGAGCGGCAATCAAGGTAATGCTGCGCAAAATTGTTTTTACGAAATTTCCTACCTTTTGGTATCCCGCAGCAGAACGTTCAGATAAACGAGCATTAGCAATGACCAGAGGAATGTTACGTTGGTGGAGTTGGAAAATCAGATTAGGCCAAAGTTCTGTTTCCATAATAATGACTAACTTTGGATTAACTTGATTGAGGAAGCGCTCCATAGAACCGGGAAGATCGTATGGTAAATAGACGTGATTAACATCATTTCCCAGAGCGGAAAGCACTCTTTCTGAGCCGGTTGGCGTCATCGTTGTTACGGTAATGGGTAAAAAAGGATAGTGATGGCGCAAGGCCCTGACTAAAGGGATTGCGGCCAACGTCTCGCCAACGGAAACGGAATGGAGCAGGATGCCTCCAGCGGCAACTTTACCGGCACAGAAACCGTAGCGTTCACCCCAGCGCTGGCGGTAAGCAGGGGCCTGGCGGCTGCGGAGCAATAGACGCAACCAAATGAGAGGTTGGATAAGGTAGAGAAGTACCTGATATAAACGCAGTAACATTCTATCAAATTCATTTACATAAATTAGCGTCAATAGTATCACATTGCTGCAAAGAAAGTATGAAAATGCGTATGGCTTCTAGAATCTGAACAGAATTAGAAAGGTAAATTAGGATTTTTGCTTAAGATCGTGCTTCTATTAATGTGAAAGTAGCACGGATTTTTTGCAGCTTCTGCATATGGTCGCGGCAGCTTTTTCTTTTATCTGTATCTTTATACTGGGAATGCAATGAGTAAATTACACGCTCAATTTGACCGTATTCTGATAATAAAGTTACGACATCATGGTGATGTATTATTAATTACACCAGTTATTAATACCCTTAAGGATAATTATCCTGAGGCGGAAATTGATGTTTTACTCTATAAAGAAACTGAACCAATATTGGCTCATTTTTCTTCTGTGGATAATCTATTTTCTATAGATAGACAATGGAAAAAACAAGGAACCAAAGCACATCTTGGTCATGAATGGAGATTGCTTAAACGATTAAGACATCGTCAATACGACATGGTTATTAATCTTGCTGATCAATGGTATAGTGCATTTGTGGTACGATTTACTGGCGCAAAAGTGCGTATTGGGTTTGATTTAGCAAAACGACGCAGCCTGTTTTGGAAAAAATGTTTCACAAATCTTGTTCCGACAGAACATAGCCAGTTTTTGCATATTGTTGAGCAAAATTTGTCAGCCCTTTCGCTATTAAATCTTCCGTTGATCAACACTAAAGTGACGATGAGTTACCGTCAGGAGGATAAAGAAGCTGTTTTGGCGCTTCTTGATAAGCATGGTGTGAATCAAAGATATATTGTTGTGCAACCAACATCCCGCTGGTTTTTTAAATGTTGGGATGAAAAAAAGATGAGTGAAACAATTAGTGCATTGCAGTCTGATGGTTGGACAATTGTTGTTACCTCCGGACCAGATCGTAAGGAGGAGGAGATGGTGGAAAAGATTTTATCAAATTGTCCAAAAGAAAGGGTGGTTTCTTTTGCAGGCCAGTTAACTTTGCCGCAACTTGCAGTGCTGATTGAGGAGGCTAATTTATTCATAGGGATGGATTCCATTGCTATGCATATGGCCGCTGCGTTGAAAACACCGGTTATCGCTTTATTTGGGCCATCAAAGTTAGTATTCTGGCGTCCGTGGGAAGCGAAAGGTGAAGTTATTTGGGCTGGTGATTATGGTGATTTACCTGATCCTGATGATGTTGATACTAAAACGGATATACGTTATCTGAATGTCATTCCCAGTGATATGGTTATTGCTGCCGCCCGGAGAAATTTATTATGAAATTAGTACGTCTTGCGATTGTTCGGCAGAAATATCGTCCGGATGGCGGCGCAGAACGTTTTGTCTCCCGCGCCTTAGAAGCTTTAGGAAATGAAAATTTGGAGCTCAATGTTATTACGCGCTCCTGGCAGGGAGACGTTAACCCTGATTGGCATGTTCATTTAGCAAATCCTCATAAATGGGGACGCATCAGTCGTGAGAGAGGATTTGCCAAAGCAGCCAAAATAATATGGCAACAAGAGCAATTTGATCTTGTTCAAAGTCATGAACGTATTGCTGGTTGCGATATTTATCGTGCGGGTGATGGCGTTCATCAGCGCTGGCTACAGCAGCGTGCGCGTGTTTTATCTCCTTGGCGAAGCAAATTGCTTTTTACGAGTCGTTACCATCGTTATGTAATGGATGCCGAGCAAAAGATGTATGCGGCGCCAGAATTAAAAATGGTTATTTGTAACTCGGAAATGGTAAAAAGGGAGGTTATGACAGATTTTGGGCTTTCTGAGGAAAAAATATCGGTTATTTATAATTCGATAGACAATAAACAATTTTTCCCGGCAACGGAATCTCAGAGAATACAATTAAGGAAAGAATATCACCTTCCCGTACAAGCTAAATGTTTAGTTTATGTTGGTTCGGGGTTTGAGCGAAAGGGATTAAAAGCAGCGATTCAGGCAGTGAGTGCGACTGATGCCTATTTAATAGTTGTGGGGCAGGATAAAGAAGAGAAAAAATATAAGCAGTTAGCCAATTCACTGGGATGTAACGAACGAATCAGGTTTATGGGAGTCCAGAAAAGAACACTGCCTTTTTATCAGCTTGCAGATGGCTTGTTGCTGCCGACCTTATATGATCCGTTTCCAAATGTAATACTGGAGGCAATGGCTTGTGGGCTTCCGGTAATAACCAGTACGACATGTGGCGGCGCTGAATTTGTTAACTCTGGGAATAACGGGTTTGTCTGTGATGCTTTGGCTATTTCAGATATTACGGAAGCGATTCAGAATACGCCTTCAAATCATTTGAATAATAAAATGTCAGAATTAGCGAGAACGGGAATACTCTGTTATACACCGGAACATTTATCACAACAGCTTATTGGATTATATGAAAGGGTGCTCTCATCATGAAAGGACATGTATTATTTATCATTGATGGATTACCTGGCGGCGGTGCGGAAAATGTCACTATCCGGCTTTGTGATGGTCTGCAACAGAGAGGATATGATGTTACGCTGCTCTCTTTGGCAGAGAAATGTGAGTATTCAGTGCCTGATGGTATTGAACTGATTATTGATGCTGACAAATACAAAGGGCTTTTTAGAAGACAGACTGAGATTTGCCGTCGGGCTAAATCTATGGATAAGGTTTTAGAAAAAGTTTTTCTTCGCAAGGGAGTCCCTGCGTTGATTGTCTCAAACCTGCATAAAACTGATCGCATTGTTGTGCAGTCAAAAGTATTAGCGGGGTTAAATGTATGGTTTTGTATTCATGGTATATTCTCTAGCTCATATCTTGGTAATAAAACGGGATTGTCTCGTTGGATCAAGAAACAAAAAATCAAGTGGACATATAATAACCGGGATTTAATTTGTGTATCTGATGCGGTAGGGGAAGATTTAAAAAATAATTTGTCACTTGCGCCGAATAAAATGGTGACAATTTATAATCCTTTCAATATCCCAGATATTAAAGAAAAATCTCTACAAAATAACCCTTATTCGGATGAGATCTATTTATTACATGTTGGCAGATTTCACCGGGTTAAGCGGCATGATCGTTTATTGGCTGCGTTTGCGAAAGCGGATATTCCATGTAAATTATTGATTGTTGGTCACGGAGACGAGGCGATTACTCAACAGATAAAACAGAAGATTGTGGATTTAAACTTACAGTCTAAAGTTGTTTTAACGGGATTCCTTGAAAATCCATTACCTGTTATCCGTGGAGCTAAAGCGGTGGTCTTAAGTTCTGATAGTGAGGGATTAGGTAACGTACTGATTGAATCATTGATTTGTGATACCCCTATTGTTAGTACAATGTGCCCCGGTGGCGTTAATGAAATTATGGTTGGTGAGTTAGAAAAATATAAATCAGAGCTAACAATTGATTCACTTGCAGAAAAAATGAAGTCTGCCTACTATGAACCACCTGTAATTACAGAGGATATGTATAAGAAGTTTGATTTAGATATTATTTTGGCGAAATATCTATCCTTAATGAAGCAGTAATAATGGTTATATGCGCTTTTTGAATGTTATTGTTTAGATAAACTAATGAATTAAAGGAGTCACGGAAATTAAAAGAACTTAATAGAAGAAAAAGCGCTTTCCGAAAGATCTAAAATTCCATTTTATAAAGTTTTTTATTGATAGGATTTAGATACGAAATATAGGCTTTAATGAGGTATAGAGTTGCTATATATATGACAAGATAATTGCACTATTTTAGAGATCTGCGTACTATGAGGCTATCATTTTATTCTATTTTGGGCTTATTCTGATGACTCGACCTGCATTTATTATCACTATAGATACTGAGGGTGATGATCTGTGGCAAAATCACGGTCAAATCTCGACAAAAAATACCCATTATTTACCAAGATTTCAGCGTTTATGCGAGCGCTTTGGTTTTAAGCCAGTTTGGTTGACGAACTATGAAATGGCAATGGATGATTTGTACATTGAATTTGCCAAAGATATTATTGCCAGAGGACAGGGGGAAATTGGCATGCACCTACATGCCTGGAATAACCCACCACTTGTTGCTCTTACAGACGATGATATGCGTTATAAACCTTATCTGATTGAATTTCCAAAAGAACAAGTTAGAGCCAAAGTTGATCTCATGACTAAGTTATTGGAAGACAAACTACAGATTAAAATGTTAAGCCATCGGGCAGGTCGTTGGGCATTTAATGAATATTATGCTGAATTGTTGGTGGAATATGGTTATCAAGTCGATTGTTCAGTAACACCACGGGTTAATTGGCGTTTTACCAAAGGCGATCCTAATGGCAACGGTGGAACTGATTATCGTCACTTTCCATCTTATGCCTATTTTATGGATTTGCAGAATATTGCTAAAGAAGGTAATTCTTCTTTGCTAGAAGTCCCTATGAGTATTCAATATAAACACCCTCCGCTGATGAATTTCCTTAAACAGAAATATGATAGCTTACGTGGGAAACAGCGTTCTCCATCTGTTAACTGGTTAAGGCCAAAGGGGGGCAATCTGGAGCAAATGAAAAAAGTGGTCCAGCAGACATTAGCAGAAGGTTGTGATTATGTTGAATTTATGCTGCATTCATCTGAATTTATGCCTGGTGGTAGCCCGACATTTAAAAATGAAGAACAGATTGAATTACTTTATCAGGATCTAGAGGCACTATTTAACTATTTACAGCCACAGGTTCAAGGAATGACATTAGCTGAATATTATCAATTTAAGAAGTCATCATGATTAATAAAGTGGAATTAACATAAAGATATTAATAGGGATTCACTTAATTTTGGGCAGATAATACTGCCTAAATTAGACTAGGTGTTAAATATATTATTTTTTAATTAAATTTCATTTTATTAATAAGATTAAACTTAAAGGAAGTTTTTGCATAATGTAATTTGCGAAAAAATATTTTAAATAATATGTTTTTATCAATTAGATTAATGGGGGGAATATGATTTAAAATTATTTATATTTATATTTATATTTATATTTATATTTATATTTATATTTATATTTATATTTATATTTATATTTATATTTATATTTATAAGTCGCTTATTTTAATGTTTGAATAAGGGGATAGATAAATATAGGAGATGATTTATAGCAAAATATATTTTTTCAGTTAATGATTGAAAGATCAGGCGTCCACCAGAAACGCCATAGATTAGGTAAT
>NZ_JAZGJN010000254.1:0-38479 GCF_038085095.1 Photorhabdus sp. P32
TAAACCAAGGTTTTTAAAAACTCGCCAATCCGTGATAATTTCTATAATAATAGTCTCATATTGGTATTAGGCAGGGTTACACATGGCAAAGATAGGCTATATCCGGGTATCAACAAATGACCAAAACAGTGATTTACAGCGAAATGCATTGATAAGTATAAATTGTGAGCAAATTTTTGAGGATAAAATTAGTGGAAAAACATCCAATAGACCGGGGTTAAAACGCGCTTTAAAGCAGCTTAAAAACGGTGACACTTTAGTCGTTTGGAAACTGGATCGATTGGGACGTAGCGTAAAAAATATGGTAACTTTGATTTCTGATTTAAGTGAACGCGGTATTCATTTTCAAAGCTTGACTGATAGCATTGATACCAGTACTTCTATGGGACGATTTTTCTTTCATGTTATGAGCGCATTGGCTGAAATGGAGCGGGAATTAATCGTAGAAAGAACAAATGCAGGATTAATAGCTGCTCGTGCCCAAGGGAGAGTTGGTGGTAGACCAGTATCACTTTCATTTGTTGAACAACAACAAGCAGCAAGATTACTGGCGAAAGGACACACACGAAAACAGTTATCATTAATTTACAACACATCGTTATCTACAATATATAAGTATTTTCCAGTAGATAAAAAAAATTGTCGATCAAGTTAGTATTTGCAGTGCGGCTAGTTAAACAGTTAATTTTGTATTTGTAATATCCAAGGCTAATTGGCTCTTAATTTATGCAAAATATATCATGTTTCTTTATCTATGCAAAAAACTTTCGCCGCACTATACATACTATAAAGGAACAACGGAATAAGTTAATAATCAGCAACTGCTCGCAAAATAATTTATTGTATCTGAAATCCACTGCATTTGGAAATTTTAGTACAACGAATTGCCATCAACATGGGATTTACACATCTAAAAAAATTAATTTATCTACAATTGAAAAGTCTGTCAGTATCTGGAAATCATCAGGTAAACGCGACCAATAAAGTTGACTTCATTAATTGCACAGTCAAAAGCTACATCGTTATCATAAACTCGGATCTTACTGACTGGGATTTTTGTGATTTTTTTAATACTGTGCATCCCTTCAATATCAATTAACCATAAACCATCCTGAATATCAGGCTCTTCTGTATCCAATAAATACCAGGTGTTATTGTTATCTACAATAAGAGGTTTTTTTATTTCTCTGGCAATGAGTTCATTATCTAAAATTACTGGATCGTCGACGTTCAGCTTTCCACCAATCAATTTAACGCGTTGTATTGTCGGAATAATAATGTTTTCTAAAGATTCCCTTTTCTTTTCTCCTTCAGGGAACATTTCTCCCTGTCCTGTGCTTAGCCATAACAGTGAAGCATTGGTTTCAAGGTTGCATTGAATAACCCAGTCCGCTGGAAAGCTGTCCCTTAAGTAACGGTTTGCCATTGTACTTTTAGACACACCTAAATGGTCGCTCAATGCTTGACGTGATTTAAACCCATACACACTAACAAGGCGTTCGATAGCTTGTCTTCCTCCACTATCTGCACCCATTTTTATCTCAGTTATGTTTTTTTTCATTGAAAGCACAATTTGGTGAGTTTACCGTCTCCACAAAGCTCTCTATTTAAGAGCTACAGTGATCCTAAATAAATTTGTTAAATCCGATAAGGGATATTGCATCATGGGCATCTAAATTTCAATCTATATACTTTGTGAAACTATGTCATCTAAATAAAGAGAAAAAATCTTCTAAGTGATAAAATAAGAAAAACTTATTAATTACAAAGGATTGTGATCGGAAAGAAACCTTTTTAATCATTAATTATTTCAATAAAAACAATAATTAATATATTAACACTATCAAATATAGTTCCCAAAAAAGATAAAAAACCACTTTAAATTTTTCTAATCAAAGTGTACTGTTCTTATATACAGTTATGTTATGCGGAGGTAAGTTTGTCAGTGGACTTTCTTATGGAATCAGTAATAGCGCAACGTATTAATTTTATAGCTAGAATGGCAACGAGTTGTGAATGTAATCATGCTGAAGATAAGGAACTTGCTTTAGTTTGGATTGCTGAGTTGTCGACACCACTTGCAAAACAGCTTATTAACCACCACGAAACGCTTGAAGAATAAATGCAGCAGATAAATGTGGAAATTCTGTATGATAAATAATCTAAAGTTTCTAAGTTGATAATGATTGCATTGGAAAATGAGCTGAAAAATAGATTTTCCCTATGAATTCAGTAAATTTTGGAAGATATGATTAATTATTAAATTAGCCACTGAAAAGTGGCTTTTTGCTTCTCATTTGTACTGTTTCCTTAACAATATTGTTTCATTGGTTCTCTCCCACTATTCAGCGCACCATAACACTTTAACTTAACAATATTGATTAAATTAGAGAGGGTATACTTAATGAAAATAATTGCACAGCAGAATGATACTATTGATGCTTTATGCTGGCGTCATTATGGTCGTACTCAAGGTATGACAGAACAGGTACTATTAGTTAATCCAGGATTGGCCGAATATGGTGTAATTCTGCCACACGGTACAGAAGTTGAGATGCCGGAAATTATGACAGCTACAACGAAACCTATTTTGCAACTATGGGATTAAATATATCTATACCTAATAGATTTCGAGTTGCATCGCGACGGCAAGGGAGCAAATCCCCGGGAGCATAGAGAACTATGTGACCGGGGTGAGTGAGTGCAGCCAACAAAGAGGCAGCTTGAAAGATAACGGGTATATACTAAGTTGGCGGTTTTTAAATAGAATTATCACTCTATATCAGCAAATTAAACTTATCTATTCTGGCTAGATAAATAAACGGTTAAAGTGGATTGATTGAAACTGTGGGTACATTGTTGTTTACATTGTTCAAACAAGAATAACCAGTGTTCAAATCAAATTATCTGGAATGTTATACTTAATATATAGTCAAGTAGCGCAAATTTGAATTTTTTTAACTATTAGAGTCAAGCTTTAACAAAATAGCACGGATTACATAAGGGCCTTTCTCGGTTGTGGGAAGGGCTTTTTAATTTATGCTGTTACATTTTCCCTTTTCAAGAAACTTGTTTTGTCTTTCTTACAATTCCTCTTTGATGTTGGCAACTACCTTTGCTGGCATTCTTTCATACATAAACCCACAACCACCAAATGGCATTTTTCCAAACATGGATACACAACTAACAGAACTTTTGCGCTTATTGCGTAACCTGATCAGAACTGGTGTTGTTACCGAGGTAGATACCACCCGGGGAGTGTGCCGAATTGCAACAGGCAATCTCGAAACTGATTGGCGGCCTTGGTTGACAATGCGAGCAGGTAATTCCCGAACTTGGTGGGCTCCCAGCCGTGGTGAGCAAGTTTTGCTGTTATCTGTTGGTGGTGAATTGACCACCTCCTTTGTATTGCCGGCTGTTTATTCTGATCAATTTCCAGAACCATCGACTCTTTTTACAGAAGCGAACCATATTGATTTTCCTGATGGTGGATTATCAGCCATTTATTCTAATCAATCTGCGGCACCACCGGGTCGTTCTGAACAAGCTGTTCATATTATTTTCCCTGATGGGGCAGTAATGGAGTATGAACCGAAATTTGGTGCCTTAAAGGTAACAGGTATTAAGACTGCTGAGGTAAAGGCTTCACATTCCATAAGTCTTGAAGCGACAGATATAAAATTAAAGGCATACAACGAAATAAAGCTGGAGTCATATAACAAAATTGACTTGAAAGCATTCAACGAAATTGAGCTAGATGCAAAAAACAAAATTGACTTGAAAGCACTCAACGAAATTGAGCTAGATGCAAAAAAAGAACTCAAAATGAAATCACATGAAGTCAAGTGTGAAGCAGAAGAAAAACTCGAACTGAAGGCTTCAGAACTGACGCTGAAAGGAAACACTAAGCTGGAAGGTAATGTTGAAAATACAGGCGGAAAACTCAGTTCTAACGGTGTAACTCTACATTCGCATCAACACACCGGCGTCATGGCGGGCGGTGCGACAACAGGAGGCCCAGTATAATGATGTACCTTGGAATGAACCGACAAACCGGTCGTAGCCTCACGGATCTGGATCATGTACGCCAGTCTGTCAGCGATATCTTACTAACCCCCGTTGGCAGTCGTTTGGAACGGCGCACTTATGGCTCTCTGCTACCCGAATTAATTGACTGGCCACAAAATGCGGCTCTTCGCCTGCAAATTATGGCAGCCACCTATACAGCTATCAGCCGCTGGGAACCGAGGATTAATCTGACAGCTATTACCATAACTACCCAGCAAGACGGCAAAATGACGGTGAATATCTCCGGTCATTATCAGCAGTCCGCCGGGGGGTTTTCTCTATCTATCCCTGTGAGGTAAAACAATGCCGACCATTGACCTGAGCCAGTTGCCGCCACCAAATGTAGTCGAGCCACTGGATTATGAAAACCTGTTGGCTGAACGTAAAGCCAAATTGATATCTCTTTATCCTGAAGAGCAACGGGATGCTATTACTCGAACATTAGAATTGGAATCCGAACCTCTGGTTAAGTTACTTGAGGAAAACGCTTACCGGGAATTGATATTACGCCAGCGGGTTAATGAAGCTGCCCGTGCAGTAATGTTGGCCTATGCAACCAGTAGCGATTTAGACCAGTTAGGGGCGAACTATAACGTTACCCGAGCAGTTATGGAGCCTGATAGTACCTTCCGTGATCGCATTCAAAGAGCCTTCGAAGGATTAAGTGTTGCAGGGCCGATAGGGGCGTATGAATATCATGCCCTTAAAGTTAATGAAAGTATTCGTGCTAATAGAAATGAATACAAAGGTGAATATCAAACTGTTAAAGATGTTTCCGTCATCAGCCCATCTCCAGCCAATGTAACTGTGACTGTTTTGTCGCGGAAATGGATATGGGAAAAAGATAAAGAAGACGAAGAAGATAAAGAGCATAAAGGTGTAGCTTCACAAGAGTTACTGGATAAAGTGATTGTGGCGCTTAATGATGAAAACGTCAGACCAGTTGCTGATCGGGTAAAAGTGCAGTCAGCCAAAATAGTGGAATATCAAATTGATGCGGTACTTTATCTCTATCCGACACCTGAATCTGAACCTATCCGTAAATTGGCTCAACAAAATATGGATAAGTACGTGCTAGATCAACATAAGTTGGGGAGAGATATTCGGTTATCTGCCATTTACGCTGCCCTGCATGTCGCAGGAGTACAGCAGGTAGAACTGAGAGCCCCGACGAAGGACATAATTCTGTGCAAAGATCAAGCTCCTTATTGTACTGGTGCAAAACTGGAATTAGGTAAGACACAAACTGCTGATTGTTCCAAGCCAAATCCAGGTTTGATAGTAGGAGGCTCTGATGAATGACCGCCTGTTACCAACAGGTTCTACGGTTTTGGAGTTGGCTGCTGCTAAAGCGTGTTCGCAATTGCAAAATATTCCAGTACCACTTCGCCAACTCTGGAATCCTGATACTTGCCCTGAGGAATTATTACCCTATCTGGCGTGGGCGTGGTCGGTTGATCGCTGGGACGAAAACTGGCCCGTAAGTACTAAGCGGGACGTAATAAAAAACTCGCTATTTCTGCACAAACATAAGGGAACCATTGGTGCCGTCCGTCGCGTGGTAGAACCGCTAGGCTATCTCATTCAGATAAAGGAATGGTGGCTGAACAACGAAACGCCCGGCACATTCCGGTTGGCGATAGGGGTGCAGGAAAACGGGATCACCGAGGAAACTTTTTTAGAGTTAGAACGGCTAATTTCTGATGCCAAGCCTGTAAGCCGTCATTTGATAGGTTTGTCAATCAATCTGGATGTTAAGGGCGAATTTTATTGCGCTGCAACGAGTTATAGTGGAGATGATCTTACTATTTACCAATATCTCCCTGAAATAATCACAACTAGCGACAATATGCCTTTAGGGGCAGCAATTCATTTGATCGAAACAGATACATTGAGGATTTCACAATGAAATACTTTGCAATTCTAACCAATCTGGGAGCGGCAAAGCTAGCAAATGCTGCTGCTTTGGGGACAAAGGTTGATATTACCCACATGGCTGTTGGTGATGGTGGTGGTAAATTACCTTCTCCTGATGTCAATCAGACCAAATTAGTTAATGAAAAACGTCGTGCTGCAATTAATACATTAAGTGTCGACCCGGTAAACACAAACCAAATTATTGCCGAACAAATTATCCCTGAAAGTGAGGGTGGTTGGTGGATGCGTGAAATTGGTCTGCTTGACAGTGAGGGTAACTTGATTGCGGTAGCAAACTGCCCAGAAACCTATAAACCACAATTACAGGAAGGTTCAGGTAGAACACAAACTGTCAGAATGATCTTGATTGTCAGCAATACGGATTCGGTAACGCTGAAAATCGATCCCTCTGTAGTTCTGGCAACTCGTGATTATGTAGATAGCTCCATTCAGAAACATGAAAAAAGCCGCAATCATCCAGATGCCACGTTGACAGAGAAAGGTTTTACAAAACTTAATAGTGCCATTAACAGTAATGATGAAACTACAGCAGCAACACCCAAAGCAGTAAAAGCAGCTTATGATAATGCTAATAGTAAATTGGCAAAAAACCAAAATGGTGCAGATATCCCAGATAAAAATGCTTTTGTGAAAAACCTTGGTTTATTGGAAAAGCTAATTCCGATAGGTGTACCACTTCCTTGGCCGACGGCTACACTGCCGGATGGGTGGTTGCAATGTAATGGCGCGGCCTTTGATAAAGCGAAATTTCCAGAATTAGCCAAGGCTTATCCTGGTGGTAATTTGCCCGATTTACGGGGTGAATTTATCCGTGGTTGGGATGACAAACGTGGCGTTGATCCAGATCGTACATTATTGGTATGGCAAGAAGGGTCTTATTTACTACAGGAAGTTCATCAACCTGCTGATAATGTTGTTAACTTCTCAGTTAATGAGCGTACGAAATTACAGTGGGATACCCCCCAAAATAAAGATATTCAATTAAGAGCTAGAGCTTCTGGAGGTTCAGCAACGACTTGGACTACCAGTGCTACTTATATAGGGGTATCAAGGCCACGTAACGTAGCGTTTAACTACATTGTAAGGGCAGCATAATGCTCATGTCTGTACTTGAAGAGATTCCGGTAGGAATACCTCTTCCTTGGCCGACTGACATACTACCAAATAGGTGGGTGAAATGTAATGTGGCAATCTTTGATAAGTCTTTATATCCAAAATTAGCGGAAGTTTATCCTACTGGTAGATTACCCGATTTACGTGGTGAATTTATCTGGGGCTGGGATGATGGACGTGGGGTAGATATCGGTCGATATATATTATCCTCTCAATTAGCAGATATTGCTCCACACAATCACAGGCTTAGCCGAATGTGGTCCAGATCAAATGCTGGAGCTGATGGTTTAGGGACACCGAGCTATATTCTCAATAGTGTCACCAAAGATGCTAACTACGGATTTGATGGCCGTGGACTGGGTATCGCTACCGGAACTGGAAATGGTGGCTTCGGTTATATGGATGATGCGATTATTGCTTCAACAGGAATATAAACACGTCCACGAAACGTGGCATTTAATTACATTGTGAGGATTGCCTGATGAATAAGGCTGTACTGGATAAAAATAATATTGCTATCAGTGCCGGAAGTATCGTTGTGTTTAATTACAATGCGATTACGCTGGAATATTTAAACAGTTCTGATGAGTATCTTCCCGTTGGTGTCGGTCTTCCTGCCAATTCCTGCGCAGACGCGCCACCTGATACCCAAGAGGGATATGTCGCCTGCCGTTCATCTGATTTAACCGGTTGGCAAATTGTACCAGATTATCGAGGAAAAATAGTCTACGACACACAAACTGGGGAACAGAAGGAAATCATTAAACCTGGTGAATTACCAGAAATGCTGACATTCAAACAGCCAAGCACCGATTTTGATAAATGGGATGGAGAAAGATGGGTAACGGATATTGACGCTCAAAAAGCCAATCAGATTAAACAGGCAGAACAACAACGTGTCACTCTTCGCCAACAGGCTGATGAAGCTATGACTTTATTACAATATGCTATTGAGACTGAGATGGCCTCAGACGCAGAGAAAACATTATTACTTGCCTGGAAGAAGTATGTGGTATTACTGAGCCGTGTTGATACTTCAATGGCTTCAGATATTGAGTGGCCACAAATACCAGAATAATAAAATTATCAAGACCGGGCGTTATTCTGTCTCCGGTCTTTTTTCAGTTAAGGCTATGTTGTCCTGTCGATTTCCGATGCTTTTGAAGTATCAACCTGGTTAAGTATGGCTAGGTATTTTTTCCATTCCAATAAGACTTGGCACATTAGGTAAACACTTATTGATTACCCTAAAAAGCCAGAGTAGAAAAAAGGCCTGCGGTCTGTGAACTGCGGGCCTATATTATTTATACTGGTCGTACAGGCCACTCAATATCTGGTGCTATAGTGGGATCAATGCGGTTTGCTTGCATTCGGTATTTTTTCCAGGCTTTAAGCCGCTCTATCTCTTCCAACGTTGCTTCATCTAGATCAACGGCATCCTGTAAAGGGGCAATGTTATTGCTGGCAAGGGCTAACAATTCTTCTTTACGTCTTTCTGCTTGAGTAATTAAATCGCCCTTTGTGTACTTACGCGGAACAATAGCACCGTTTATATATTGCCATTTGCCAGAAATATCACAAGAATCAGGCAAATTACTCACCTCAGCCACACTCATTCCCTCTGGGTTAAAAGCTGATATATCTCCTGATATAGAACGGATTACATTATTAAAATCATACATTACTTTGATTGTATCAGGGTTAAAGCTTTTCTGGCATTCATACCAGTCTTGGCCGTCTTCTGACTTCAAATAAATAACATTAAAATCTTCGATGATTTTTCTGGCTTGTTTTGAGTCAGGTGTATATTGGGAAAAATTTTTAATGTTTTGCATATATTCATCACCTTACTAAATATTGGATATATTCATCCATATGCCGTTAACCTTCTTCTGCATTGGCCTACGGTTTACTGTGTCAGCTAACTCATCTCTATTTCCATTTATTACAGCAATAATGGCATACCCACTTACGTCTTTATCTTCAGGGCTTTTTTGTACTTGCACGCTCTCTTTAGCGCCAAGGCGAATGTCTTGAATATAACGCGTGTCTGATTCTGATTTTGTATAAGCGCCAATAATCGTAGCGGTTGGTCTATATCCTTCATGATAGACCTGATACCCTCTAACCCGAAGATTATCAGATTTCAAGCTCATCCATTCATTGGTTGGCCCTCCTGAGAGGGCATGTTGCCATTTGAAATATTCGTTACCATTATCTCCCGTTCTAAACCACATATAGGAGTCTGTATCACCATCTCCGGTGTTTTTAAAACCGATAGAGGCGAAGTCAGTGTTTCTGTTCCAACTTAGCATAGAGTCAGTAGTAATAATTATGTCACCTGTTACATTGCCACCGCTGCGTTGCAACGCGTTTGCGGCTTTGGTAACGGTTTCCATCAAACCGAGCTCACTCGCCGCTGGTTTATTCAGCGTGTTATATTCTTGTGCCCAATATGTCCATACTCCGACGTCATTTAAGGAACGAGTGTGTATTCGGCTGCTATTATAAATAAAATAGCGTTGAATGATTCCAGCAGCTTTTAGCACAACAAGTGAACCTGCAAATGGTTCAGGATAGTTATTGCCAGATCCTGCTTGTGCATTCAAACCCTGATAATAAAGCCCTGGCGTTTGATAATCATTTAAATTAGCTTTGTCGGGGATGGATATTGCCTGTCCATTAAAGATATCTTGAGACGTAATATTAATATCCTCAGTCAGAATTTTACCATTCACTTTCCGGCTATTCGGCACTGCTCCCTGAGCCAAATTCACCGTTTCCACTAAACCAAGATTTTTCAAAACTCACCAATCCATGATAATTTCCGAAAAGATAGTTTCATATTGGTATTAGGAAGGGTTACATGTGGCGAAGATTAGCTATATTCAGGTGTCAATAAATGACCGGAATTGTAGTTTATGAAAAAACGTGTTGATAAGAATAAATTATAAACTATTTTGGAGGGTAAATTTGTAGCAAAAATAACTGATTCAAGATTTAATTTTATACTATACAACAAGCACTAATTGAAGTTTCATTTCGCATAAAATATAAATTTTATTTATCTTAAGTTTAATTATGCTAATTCCATTCCCAAACAAAGTTTAGGTCAGTTATTTCCAAGATAATCAGAAGTAAAATTAAATATGGACAGCAAACCCGCAGTTATAAGCTGCGAGTTCCACCATCAACAATTGAGCATCAACGTTTCTTTTTCTTTCCCTGAACTGCCTTAAAACGCGGATTAGATTTACAAATAACATATAATCGACCACGGCGGCTTACAATTTTGCAATCCGGGTGGCGAGTTTTTGCTGTTTTAAGTGAACTTAACACCTGCATTTTTTATGATCTCTCAATTTATTTATTACCAATAAAACGCCCGAATTTTTTCTGGAATCGTGCAGTGCTGCCTTCCTGAGACAAAGTTTTCTGCTTACCCGTATAGAAAGGATGTGATTCCGATGACACATCAATAGTGACATATGGATATTCTTCCCCATTAAGGGTAATTATCCGTTCTGTGCGAATCGTGGAGCCAATTGTAAAATAGGCATTAGCACTAGTATCGTGAAATACAACTACCCGGTAGTTAGGATGGATATCTGGTTTCATAATTTCGCCAAAATGTAATAATATAACATTACAATAGCGTAATCTATTTTTATCGGCAAGAAAATAATGTAAATTTTTTCAGCTCAAAAAAAAGCCTCTGTATTTTTAATGTACAGAGGCTTATTTCAACTTCTTATTATAAAACGATTATTCTACGGTCACTGATTTAGCCAAATTACGAGGCTGATCAACATCAGTTCCTTTAATCAGAGCAACATGATAGGAAAGCAGTTGCAGTGGCACAGTATAAAATATTGGTGCAATCAGCTCTTCAACATGCGGCAATGGAATAATCTTCATTCCTTCACTATCAGTAAAGCCCGCGTCCTGATCAGCAAACACATATAGCAATCCACCACGGGCACGTACTTCTTCGATATTAGATTTCAGTTTTTCTAGCAGTTCATTGTTCGGAGCTACAATGATAACCGGCATATCTGCATCAATCAGTGCTAGTGGGCCATGTTTTAATTCACCGGCAGCATAAGCCTCAGCATGGATATAAGAAATCTCTTTTAATTTCAGAGCGCCTTCAACCGCAATCGGATATTGATCACCACGGCCAAGGAACAAAGCGTGGTGTTTGTCAGAAAAATCTTCCGCCAGCGCTTCAATAATTTTATCTTTCGATAACATGCTTTCGATACGGCTTGGCAATGCGTGTAATGCATGAACAATTTCTTGCTCCTGTCCTGCATCAACACCTTTCAAGCGTCCAAGGTAAGCCACCAGCATCAGTAATACTGTCAGCTGAGTTGTAAACGCCTTAGTTGAAGCAACACCAATTTCTGCACCGGCTTTGGTCATCAGAGCAAAATCAGATTCACGCACTAAAGAAGAACCCGCTACGTTACAGACAGTCAACGATGTAAGATATCCAAGCTCTTTAGATAAACGCAGTGCTGCCAATGTATCTGCGGTTTCACCCGATTGAGACAAGGTGATCAGTAAGCTTCCTGAACGGCGTGCTGATTTGCGGTAACGGAATTCAGAAGCAATTTCTACATCACAAGGAATACCAGCCAATGCTTCAAACCAATAACGGGAAACCATTCCCGCGTTATAGGATGTACCACAGGCAACAATCTGAATATGCTCTACTTTAGCTAATAATTCAGCGGCGTTAGGACCAAGTTCAGACAGATCTACTTGCCCATGACTCAAACGCCTTTCTAAAGTACTTTTGATCGCCATTGGCTGTTCATAGATCTCTTTTTGCATGTAATGACGGTAGACACCTTTGTCACCAGCATCATACTGAATATTGGATTCAACCTGTTCCCGTTCAACCGGTTTGCCTTGAGCATTAAAAATACTCACAGTACGACGGGTTACTTCGGCAATATCCCCTTCCTCAAGGAAGATAAAACGACGAGTAACAGGCAATAGCGCCAACTGATCAGACGCCAGAAAATTTTCTCCAACACCCAGACCTATAACCAAAGGACTACCGGATCTTGCAGCAATTATTGTTCCAGGATCACGGCTATCCATGATGACTGCACCATAAGCACCACGTAGCCGAGGAATAACTCGTTGAATAGCTTCTAGCAAAGTGCCACCTTGTTTTTGCTCCCAATGAACAAGGTGGGCAATAACTTCTGTATCAGTATCCGAGATAAACTGGTAACCGCGCTCAATTAACTGAACGCGTAATTCTTCATAATTTTCAATAATACCGTTGTGAACAACAGCAATATAATCAGATATATGCGGGTGAGCATTTTTCTCGTTTGGTTCACCGTGTGTAGCCCAACGGGTATGAGCAATACCTGTCCCACCAAGGACTGACTGCTTATAAACCTCATCAGCAAGCACTTGTACCTTACCGACTTCACGCAAGCGGAGCATATTTTTTTCGTTATCAACAACCGCCAAGCCGGCGGAGTCGTAACCACGGTATTCCAAACGACGAAGTCCTTCAATCAGGATTTCGGCAATATCTCGTTGTGCTACTGCACCAACAATTCCACACATCAGTTTTATTCCTAAAAATAGGGCTGATGAAAGCCCTTTATATGTCAAGAGCCTGATTGTTTTCCGGTTTTTCCGGTTTTTCCGGTCCCCGAGCCTGTAGAGTGGGGATTATTATGTTATTTTTTTTCCTTCACAGGGCGTTTCCACCCCTGAATATGTGTCTGTTTAGTTCTGCTTACTACCAGTTCATTTTCAGCTATGTTTTTTGTCACTGTTGTCCCTGCTCCGATTGTTGCGCCTTTAGCAACAGTCACTGGAGCGACAAGCTGAGTATCAGAACCAACAAAAACATCGTCACCAATAATGGTTTTAAATTTATTAGCGCCGTCGTAGTTACAGGTAATAGTACCTGCACCAATATTTACATCACGACCAATGTCTGCGTCGCCAAGATAAGTCAAATGTCCAGCTTTAGAACCTTTACCCAGATAAGATTTTTTCATCTCAACGAAATTCCCTACATGGGCTTTTTCAGCAAGCTTAGAACCGGGACGCAAACGAGCAAAAGGCCCAACAGTACAGCCAGTTTCCATCTCAGAATCTTCAACAATTGTATAAGGGCTAATAATAGAATCATCGCCAATAATACAATTATTCAACACACAACCAGTACCAATCTGTACGTTATTACCAAGGGTTACATTACCCTCAATAATGACATTAGTATCAATAACCACATCACGGCCATGAATCAGTGTGCCACGTAAATCAAAACGAGCAGGATCTAACAGCATAACGCCTGCCAGCAATAATTGTTCCGCTTGTTCAGATTGATAAATGCGTTCAAGAGCGGAAAGCTGAAGGCGGTTATTTACACCTTCCATTTCACTCAAGCGAGTTGGGTGCACCGCTTCAATTTTTCGACCTTCTTTATAAGCTAGCGCAATCACATCAGTAAGGTAGTATTCACCTTGAACATTGTTGTTATCCAATTGGGACAACCAACGTTTTAAATCACCACCGTTAGCAACCAAAATCCCTGTATTTATTTCATTGATTTTACGTTGATCTTCAGTCGCATCCTTTTGTTCAATGATGCCAGTTACTTCTCCGTTTTCACGAACAATACGACCATAACCCGTTGGATTATCCAAAATTGCTGTCAATAAACCTATACCACCGTCAGGTTTAACCGCTAGCAGGCGTTCAAGGGTATCTGTACCAATAAGAGGCACGTCGCCATACAGTATCAAAATATCTTCATCATCAGCGAAATGTGGTGCTGCCTGCTGCATTGCATGGCCAGTCCCTAACTGCTCTGTTTGTAATATCCAGTTCAATGTTTGATCAGAAAGGGTTTGTTTCATCAAGTCACCACCATGTCCATAAACTAGATGAACATTTTTAGCACCCAATGCCATTGCAGTATCAATCACATGCTGAACCATAGGTTTACCGGCCAGCAAGTGCAACACTTTAGGGAGATCAGAGTACATGCGGGTTCCTTTACCCGCGGCAAGGATCACAACACTTTTTGCACTGTTAGACATAAGAAACCCGATAACTCCAATTTAAGAGAGAAAAGTAAACCTGTTTGTAAGATAAATTACTACATATTTCGCAATACAAAAAAGCCAGTTAGCTTTCACCAACTGGCTTATTTACTTAACCGCCTGTATTACATCGCTTTTTTTGTTAACTCGATTACACGAAGCTTCGCAATCGCTTTAGACAATTCAGCAGATGCCTGAGCATAGTCAACATCACCGTGAGAATTACGGATGTGTTCTTCAGCTTTACGCTTAGATTCCAACGCCTTAGCTTCATCCAAATCTTTACCACGGATCGCAGTGTCAGCCAGTACGATAACGCCGCTCGGTTGTACCTCAAGGATACCACCAGAAAGGTAAATAACCTCTTCTTCACCGAACTGCTTAACAATACGTACCATGCCAGGTTTTATGGCAGTCAGTAGCGGCGCATGTCCTGGGTAAATACCCAGTTCACCTTCACTACCTGTCACCTGAATTTTCTGTACCAAGCCTTCAAACATCTGGCTCTCAGCACTGACAACATTCAGATGGTAAGTCATCGCAGCCATGTCAACCTCCGGTCAGCCGTATTAAAGTTTCTTCGCTTTTTCCACAGCTTCTTCGATGGTACCAACCATGTAGAATGCCTGTTCTGGCAAGTGGTCATAGTCACCATCCAGAATACCTTTAAAGCCACGGATAGTGTCTTTTAAGGAAACAAATTTACCTGGTGAACCTGTAAAGACCTCTGCAACGAAGAATGGCTGAGACAGGAAGCGCTGGATCTTACGAGCACGCGCAACTACCAGCTTATCGTCTTCTGACAGTTCATCCATACCCAGGATGGCGATAATATCTTTCAGCTCTTGGTAACGTTGCAAGATAGATTGAACTCCACGGGCAACGTTATAGTGCTCCTGACCAACAACCAGCGGATCGAGCTGACGGCTGGTAGAATCCAACGGATCAACCGCAGGGTAAATACCCAAAGAAGCGATCTGACGGCTCAAAACTACGGTTGCGTCTAAGTGCGCGAAAGTTGTCGCCGGAGATGGGTCGGTTAAGTCATCCGCCGGTACATAAACAGCCTGTACGGAGGTAATAGAGCCGGTTTTGGTAGAAGTAATACGTTCTTGCAGAACACCCATTTCTTCCGCCAGAGTTGGCTGATAACCTACCGCAGATGGCATACGACCAAGTAATGCGGATACTTCAGTACCTGCCAAGGTATAACGGTAGATGTTATCAACAAATAACAGAACATCGCGGCCTTCATCACGGAACTTTTCAGCCATTGTCAAACCAGTCAATGCAACACGCAGACGGTTGCCTGGCGGCTCGTTCATCTGACCATATACCAGAGATACTTTATCCAGTACGTTAGAGTCTGTCATTTCGTGGTAGAAGTCGTTACCTTCACGGGTACGTTCACCTACACCGGCAAATACGGAGTAACCTGAATGCTCAATCGCAATGTTACGGATCAACTCCATCATATTTACGGTTTTACCTACGCCCGCGCCACCAAACAGACCAACTTTACCACCCTTAGCGAATGGGCAAATTAGGTCCATTACCTTGATACCGGTTTCCAGCAGTTCTTGAGAGTTAGATAACTCTTCATAGCTTGGCGCTGGACGATGAATAGCCCAACGCTCTTCTTCACCGATATCGCCTTTCATGTCGATTGGCTCACCCAATACGTTCATGATACGGCCCAATGTCGCTTTACCAACCGGAACTTCAATTGGGTGGCCTAAATCAGTGACGCTTAAACCACGGCTTAAGCCATCAGAAGTACCCATTGCAATACAACGAACAACGCCGCCGCCTAACTGCTGCTGAACTTCCAGCACCAGTTTAGCTTCGCCGTTTTGAACCTCAAGAGCATCGTATACTTTTGGTACGGTATCTTGAGGGAATTCGACGTCCACCACGGCGCCGATTACCTGGATAATCTTTCCAGTAGCCATCTTGAATCCTCTACGTAATTCATAAACCTAGCTGTTAAACCGCGGAAGCGCCCGAGACAATCTCGGTCAGCTCCTGAGTTATGCTGGCCTGACGAGCTTTGTTATAAACCAACTGCAACTCTTTGATCAGGCTGCCGCCATTATCAGTTGCGGCTTTCATCGCCACCATTCGTGCGGCCTGTTCACTAGCCAGGTTTTCAACGACGCCCTGATAAACCTGCGATTCTACATAACGACGCAGCAATATATCTAGCAACGCCTTAGGATCAGGTTCGTATAAATAATCCCAGGATTTCTTCTTCAGTGTCTCATCATCTCCGGCAGGCAGAGGCAATAACTGAGTAATAGTCGGTTCCTGGGACATTGTATTGATGAACTTGTTTGTCACCACATACAATTTATCCAGACGTCCCTCATCGTATGCCCGCAGCATGACATTCACTGGCCCGATCAATTCGGATAGTGAAGGGTTATCTCCCATGCCTGTTACCTGAGCAACAATGTTGCCTCCAACAGAAGCAAAGAAAGAGGTAGCCTTAGAGCCGATAAGCGCCAGATCACACTGGACACCTTTATCAGACCAGTCTTTCATTTCTGAAAGCAGTTTTTTGAACAGATTAGTATTCAAACCACCGCACAAGCCACGATCGGTAGAAACAACCAGATACCCGACACGTTTGGTTTCACGCTCTTCAAGGTATGGATGTTTATATTCCAGATTACCTAACGCAAGGTGACCAATCACGCTGCGTATGGTTTCTGCATAAGGACGGCTGGCCGCCATGCGATCCTGCGTTTTACGCATTTTGGACGCGGCAACCATCTCCATCGCTTTAGTGATTTTTTGCGTGTTTTGCACGCTGGCGATCTTGGTACGTATCTCTTTTGCGCCGGCCATTCCTGATTCTCCTCATTAACCAGACGGCCCATGTTTAGTTAAACTGGGCCGAATAGTGTTACCAGGACTGAGTTGCCTTGAAGGAATCCAGCAGAGCTTTCAGCTTTGCTTCGATCTCTTCATTGTAACCACCAGATTGGTCAATCTCTTTTAGAAGATCAGCATGTTCACGGTTGGCATATGCAAGCAACGCAGATTCGAAATCAATAACCTTAGCAATTTCGATATCTTCCAGATAACCACGTTCCGCAGAAAACAGAGACAACGACTGTTGTGCAACAGACATTGGAGCATACTGTTTCTGTTTCAGCAATTCAGTTACTTTTTGACCATGATCCAACTGCTTACGGGTTGCATCATCAAGGTCAGAAGCAAACTGAGAAAATGCTGCCAGTTCGCGATATTGAGCCAAAGCAGTACGAATGCCCCCAGACAATTTCTTAACGATTTTAGTCTGAGCAGCACCACCTACGCGGGATACGGAAATCCCTGGGTTAACTGCTGGACGAATACCCGCATTGAACAAACTAGATTCCAAGAAGATCTGACCATCAGTAATTGAAATAACGTTTGTTGGTACGAATGCTGATACGTCACCCGCCTGAGTTTCAATGATAGGCAGGGCCGTCAGAGAACCAGTTTTACCTTTCACTTCACCATCAGTGAATTTTTCTACATATTCAGCGTTAACGCGTGCTGCACGTTCCAGCAAACGAGAGTGCAGATAGAAAACGTCACCAGGGAATGCTTCACGTCCTGGCGGACGACGGAGCAACAGGGAAATTTGACGATAAGCTACAGCCTGCTTAGACAAATCATCGTAAACAATCAGCGCATCTTCACCGCGATCACGGAAGTATTCGCCCATTGCACAACCAGAATATGGCGCCAGGTATTGTAATGCCGCAGATTCCGAAGCAGTAGCAACAACCACAATGGTATTAGCAAGAGCACCATGCTCCTCTAATTTACGAACAACGTTCGCAATAGTAGAAGCTTTCTGACCAACTGCGACATAGACACATTTTATGCCTGAGTCACGCTGGTTAATGATTGCGTCAATAGCCAGTGCTGTTTTACCCGTTTGACGGTCACCGATAATCAGTTCACGTTGACCGCGACCGATAGGGATCATTGCGTCAACGGATTTATAACCAGTTTGTACCGGCTGATCAACAGATTGACGGTCGATAACACCTGGAGCAATCATTTCAACGGCAGAGAAACCATCATGCTCAACAGGGCCTTTACCATCAATCGGCTCACCCAGTGTGTTTACTACACGACCAAGCAGACCACGACCAACAGGCACTTCAAGAATACGGCCGGTACATTTGACCTTCATGCCTTCTGCTAAGTCAGCATACGGGCCCATTACAACCGCACCTACGGAGTCACGCTCCAAGTTCAATGCGATTGCATAACGATTGCCAGGCAGTGCGATCATCTCACCCTGCATAACTTCGGCTAAACCGTGGATACGAATGATACCGTCGTTAACGGATACAATCGTACCTTCATTGTGAGCTTCACTCACTACATTGAACTGAGCAATGCGCTGCTTGATCAGTTCGCTGATTTCGGTGGAATTCAGTTGCATATGCTCCAGTCCCCTTAAGACTGCAAGACGTCTGTTAAGCGATCTAAACGGCCGCGAATACTGCCATCGATCACCAAATCACCCGCGCGGACAACCACACCAGCAATAACAGACTTATCAATTTTGCAATTCAGCTTAACTTTGCGTGACAGACGTTTTTCCATCGCTACAGAAATTTTAGCTAGCTGTTGTTCTCTCAGTTCGGCGGCAGAAATCACTTCAACATCAACAGTTGATTCAAGTGATGCACGCAATTGAATAAATTGCTGCAAGACTTCCGGTAACGCCAGTAAGCGACCGTTCTCTGCCATAACACGAATAAAGTTCTGAGCATGCTCATCAACCTGTTCACCGCAAATTGCGATAAAGGTATTAGCTAATGTTTCCGATGCCAATGAACCGGAAAGCAGCTCGCCAACTTGCTCATTACGAGTCACCTCAGCCGTGAACGCCAGCATATTCTGCCATTGTTCAAGCGATTGTTTTTCTACAGCAAAGTCAAAAGCTGCTTTGGCGTAGGGGCGAGCTACAGTAGCGAATTCAGACATGCCCCTCCCTCCTTACAGTTCAGCGACCAGTTTATCAACGATGTCGCTATTAGCAGCTTCATCCACGGAACGCTCGATGATTTTCTCGGCACCTGCGATAGCCAACATAGCGACCTGTTTACGCAACTCTTCCCGAGCACGCTTACGTTCGGCATCAATTTCTGCCTGAGCTTGCGTTACGATTCTGTTACGTTCCTGCTCGGCTTCCGCTTTCGCATCATCAAGGATCTGGGCTTTTTGTTTATTAGCCTGTTCAATGATGACCTGAGCTTCCGCTTTCGCTTTCTTCATTTGGTCGGTCGCATTGGCTTGCGCTAAGTCCAGGTCCTTTTTGGCTCGTTCCGCAGAAGTTAAACCGTCAGCAATTTCTTTTTGACGTTTTTCTATGGCCGCCATGATTGGTGGCCATACGAACTTCATACAGAACATCACAAACAGGACAAACGCAATGGCCTGGCCGAGGATTGTCGCATTAAGATTCACAGCACAATACCTCTTTTAAAATTAATGAGTTGACGTAGTTTCAGATAATTTCTACAAACTACGCGACAGCAAACATTACGTACAAGCCAAGACCCACAGCAATCATTGGGATGGCGTCAACCAGACCCATAACGATAAAGAACTGTGTACGCAGCAGAGGGATTAAATCCGGCTGACGAGCAGCGCCTTCCAAAAATTTACCTCCGAGGATGCCGATACCGATCGCAGCACCGATTGCCGCTAGACCCATCATTACAGCGGCAGCCATGTACAGCAGATCCATATTCAGGTTTTCCATGACAGTCTCCAGTTTGTTTCAGTTAAAACACAGTTAGTTATTGTGGTAAAAAATTAATGTTCTTCAGATGCCATCGACAGATAAACAATCGTCAGAACCATGAAAATAAAGGCTTGTAACGTAATAATCAGTATGTGGAAAATAGCCCAAGGTAGGCTAAGTAACCACTGCGACCACCACGGTAACAGACCAGCTATAAGAATAAAGATCAATTCACCCGCATACATGTTACCAAACAGTCGCAAACCGAGTGATACCGGTTTTGAAAGCAAGCTAACGCCTTCCAGAATTAAGTTAACTGGAATAAACAGTGGATGATTAAAAGGCTGTAAAGTCAGCTCCTTTGTAAAACCACTAATCCCTTTCATCTTAATGCTGTAGTAGAGGATGAGGACAAAAACACCGATAGCCATCGACAAGGTAATACTGACATCTGCTGTTGGCACGACACGCAGAGCAGGTAAACCAAAGACATGTTCACCGATATAAGGGAGAAAATCGATTGGCAATAAGTCCATCACGTTCATTAATAACACCCAAACGAACACTGTTAGCGCCAAGGGGGCAATAACTTTGCTCTTGCCGTGATACATATCACGAACGCTGTTATCAACAAAACCCATGATCAATTCTATAGCAGTCTGAAGTTTGCCAGGTACGCCACTGGTGGCATTAACCGCAACCTTTCTGAATACATACAGAAATAAAATCCCTAATACGACTGAGAAAAAAAGCGAGTCAATGTTCAACGTCCAGAACGTTGCAGAACCACCAGAGTTGGGATCGACCAACTCAAAGGTACGTAGGTCCAACTGAAGGTTATTCAGGTGGTGGCCTATGTAGTCCCTTGCAGTTGAAACTTCTCCTGATGCAGACATGATGCCTCTTACCCTTTTATTGTTGAAAACCTAACCGTTTATCACAGCAGGTGCGATGATTTGCACAATCAGCACCGCTAAATAAGTTAAACCTAGTGGTGCAAACGCCGCTTTAAACACGCCTAAAGCAACAACCAGCACAGCTATCGTAATAATAACTTTCAACCCTTCGCCAACAGCGAAAGACCATGCAATACGTACAGGAACCTCTTCTTCTTTTGCTTTTTGAAAACTGGCAAACAGCATGAATACGGCATTAGGTAACCAACATGCTAACCCACCAGCAAAAGCAGAAGCGCCCCATTCTATACTTTTGGTACAAAAAGCCACACTGAGAACAACAAAAGTCATTAACTGCAAAAAAAGCAGCTTCAGTGCAATTTTACCGCTGTAAAGGGATACAGACATGACTTTTGTTTTCTCCCCTTGCACGCCTTGCATATCAGGTTTTGCTAAATGTTGTATAAAACTGCCTTTGCTTAAGAGTGTCAAGTGACAAAAACGTGCAAATTATACGGGCCGCCAAAATGAATTCAATCCATAAGTAGCGAAAAGGTGAACAATTATTTAAATTTTTTATTTTGGCGCCAGATTGCAAGCTAATAATTGTGCTGATTTCTTGTTTTTTATAATTTCATATATTTCAGAGTTAAATGTGATTCAAATCACATAAATTTTTTATTTGTTAATTATCTTTAACATTCACAGGAAACAAAAATAAATAAAATTAATAATAAAATCAATTCTTTAATTTAATTTCATACAAAAGAGTGATTATATTATTGATTTAAATCACTCAGCTAATTTCTAGCCAGTTTAAAAGAGTGAATCTGATGAAAAAACGCTTTATCTGATTTTCAAAGGTTCAACTATCTTAATATCAAGATAACGTTATTTTTATGTAATAACTCGGTAAATTAAAGCTGAAACGAGGCAAACCATAATTAACGATGTCGATTACAGTATAATTGTGCTCAACATCACTAATTATTTATAACTTTATTGACAAATAACAAAATCAGTTTGATTTAAGGATAACCAAATGACGTTGTCCTTCCAGTTCAGGAACCTCTAATTTAATAACCGAATCGACAGAAATTCCAAGAGGCAACATAGTCAGTTCCTCTTCTGGAAGCATACCTTTAAGCGCATAGAAACGCCCATGAATAGGTTCAGGTAAATGACTGCACCAAGAGACCATATCTTGCAATGAAGCAAAAGCACGGCTTATTACACCATCAAAAGGCGGCTCAGAAGAATACGCTTCAACCCTACTTTGCACTGGTTCGATATTTATCAAATCAAGTTCATGCTGAACCTGACGCAAAAATCTCACTCTTTTACCTAAACTGTCCAGCAATGTGAAATGAGAATCTGGACGGACAATAGCTAACGGAATACCTGGCAACCCAGGGCCTGTCCCCACATCGATGAAACGATGACCTTGCAGATAAGGGCTGACAACAATACTGTCCATAACATGACGTACCAGCATTTGCTCTGGATCACGTACTGATGTGAGATTGTAAGCCTTATTCCACTTATTGAGCATATCAACATAGGCTACAAGCTGCTGTTTCTGCTGTAGTGACAGCTCTATTCCTGCTTCGGTCAGCAACAATTCTAGTTTGTTTAGCACAATCAAAATCCCCTCAGGCACTGCGGCGTAATAATCCTTGTTTTTTCAACCACACAAGTAAAATTGAAATTGCAGCAGGCGTTACCCCTGAAATACGTGAAGCCTGACCAATTGAAGTTGGCTTATGATCATTGAGTTTGGCGACAACTTCATTAGAAAGGCCACTGATTTGGCGGTAATCAAGATCAACCGGTAATGATGTGTTTTCATTACGTAGCTGTTTTTCAATTTCTTCCTGCTGGCGGGCAATATATCCCTCGTATTTAACCTGAATTTCAACCTGCTCAGCGGCCTGTAGTTCTTCAAGACTTGGGGAAAACAGAGGCAACGAGGTCAAAAGTTCATAATTCATCTCAGGACGACGCAGTAGATCTTCACCATTAGCTTCTTTCGACAATGGCGTTTTTAATATATTGTTAATGTCATCAAGATTATTTGAATTAGGGTGAATCCAAATATTACGTAAACGCTGACGTTCTTGTTCAACCATTTCCACTTTACGGCAATAATGTTCCCAACGTAAATCATCTACTAATCCTAATTCACGGCCTTTTTCTGTTAAGCGTAGGTCTGCATTATCTTCACGTAACATCAAGCGATACTCAGCTCGAGAAGTAAACATACGATAGGGTTCTTTAGTCCCTAAAGTACATAAATCGTCAACTAAAACGCCGATATAAGCTTGATCGCGGCGAGGGAACCAACCTTCTTCTTCTGAAGCGTAACGAGCTGCATTAAGGCCCGCGAGAAGACCTTGAGCAGCAGCTTCTTCATAACCCGTAGTGCCGTTAATTTGTCCAGCAAAGAATAGACCGCGGATAAATTTACTTTCTAATGTTTGTTTCAGATCTCTTGGATCGAAGAAATCGTATTCTATTGCATAACCAGGACGAATAATGCGAGCATTTTCCATTCCTTTCATGGAGTGGACAATTTGCATCTGTACGTCAAATGGTAAACTAGTAGAAATACCATTTGGATAGATTTCATTACTGGTCAATCCTTCAGGCTCAAGGAAGATCTGGTGAGTATTACGATCCGCAAAACGCATGACTTTATCTTCGATTGAAGGACAATAACGTGGGCCGATCCCTTCAATGATCCCGGCATACATTGGACTACGATCCAAATTATTGCGGATCACGTCGTGCGTTTTTTCATTTGTATGGGTGATATAACACGGTATTTGTTGTGGATGTTGTTCCACACTTCCAAGGAAAGAGAATACAGGTGTTGGATTATCGCCTAATTGTTGCGTTAACTGACTAAAATCAATCGTTCTGGCATCAATACGTGGTGGTGTTCCTGTTTTTAATCTGTTTACACGTAAGGGTAACTCACGTAAGCGCTGTGCTAATGAAATTGCTGGGGGATCACCGGCCCTTCCACCACTATAATTTTCCAGACCAATGTGGATCTTACCGTCAAGAAATGTTCCCACAGTCAAAACAACAGCTTTGGCTCTGAATTTGAGGCCCATGCGTGTTACTGCACCGGTCACTATGTCATTTTCAACAATGAGATCTTCTACAGGTTGTTGGAAGATCATCAGGTTAGGTTGATTCTCCAACGCCATACGCACAGCTTGACGATAGAGAACTCTATCCGCTTGGGCGCGTGTTGCACGAACCGCAGGCCCTTTACTGGCATTTAAAGTCCTAAATTGAATACCGGCTTGGTCAGTCGCTTTAGCCATTAAACCACCAAGAGCATCAATTTCTTTAACCAGATGTCCTTTACCGATCCCGCCAATAGCTGGGTTACATGACATTTGGCCCAAAGTGTCAATATTGTGGGTCAGTAATAAGGTTTGACGGCCCATACGAGCAGCTGCCATAGCAGCTTCAGTACCGGCATGACCACCACCGATAATGATGACGTCAAATTGTTCTGGATAAAACATGGTGATGAACCTTTAGTTATAAGAATGCTCAGTGCTGTATTAGGGGAAGAGAATTCTACTCAAGTTTTGGCGATAGACCAAGTGGGTAAGATCGCTGGTAATTAAAAGAAGATCTTTTTTATTTAAAGATCTGTTTATTAGATCTTTTATTAGGATCATGATCTTTTGTGGATAAGTTATTTTTCCTTAGAAAGATCATAAAGCTGTAAAGGATCATTTGTTGTGAATGATCCGTGATCCCACGAGGTATAAACTGGGATCTAAATTGATGGTTATTCACAAGGTGATCATTGCCAGATAGTTATACTATGGATAACTACGGGTTAACCCCGGCTTTTTAGATAAGTTATCCACAATCGTTTGCTGTTTTTTTGTTCTTATTAGAGTGACTTCGCCCAATTTTTAACCCATTCTTCAGCGGGATCTTCGGGGATCTCATGTTGTTGAATATCAATTTCCAGACGATCACCTAGGCGTTTGGCGCCATTTTCTATCAATAATTGGTCAAATGATCTTATTGCACCGCAAAAAGTATCGTATTCAGAACTACCAAGGCCAACAGCGCCAAACGTTACCTTGCTGAGATCAGGTTTTTGTTCAGAAATTTCTGCTGCCAATGGTTGTATATTTTCTGGCAATTCTCCTGCCCCATGTGTGGATGTGACGACTAGCCAGATCCCTTCCTGAGGAAGCTCATCTAAAGAGGGGCCGTGTAGCATTTCAGTAGAGAAACCAACATTTTCCAAAATTTCAGCCATATGTTCAGCTACGTATTCAGCACTGCCCATTGTGCTACCGCTGATTAAGGTAATAGTGACCATAGTGATCCCAACAGATTTCAAGAGTTGCTATTGTACGCTGTGAATCTGTTGGGATCTACCTGTGGATAATATGGTTATAACAAATTTTATTTTATGGCTTGATTGTTCGCATGATCGGGTTTTGTAAGGAGATCAGGGTTTCTGTTGATTGAATTTCATCGATAGTCTGTATTTTGTTGATAAGTACATCTTGAAGGGATTCAATTGAACGGCACATAACTTTAATAAAGATACTGTAGTGGCCTGTTGTGTAGTAAACCTCAACCACTTCATCTAGGTTGCCTAGTTTTTTCAGGGCTGATGGGTAATCTTTAGCACTCTTAAGAATAATCCCAATAAAGCAGCACACATCATAACCAAGTTGTTTCGTGCTGATATCCACTCTGGTACCGGTGATGATTCCTGCTTGCTTCATTTTTTCCACACGAACGTGAATTGTTCCTGGGCTGACCGCAAATTTCTTTGCTAGTTCGGCATAAGGTGTACGTGCGTTGCCCATTAAAGCGTGAAGTATGTCACGGTCTAGATTGTCGATCTGATAAATTTCCGCCATTTTCAGCCTCGTTTTTTAATGAATTTTCATTTTTTTAGTATTAAAAATGAATTTTATGAATCATAAAGGCTATTTTTATTAAAGTATATTGAATTTATCCCTCATTTTATTGCTTAATGTTTCCAACAGGACATCAGGGCCACCTAAAAAATTAGAGAATAACATTATGAAAAAGTCGTTTATTGAAAAGCAGCAACAAATCAGTTTCGTGAAATCCTTTTTTTCCCGTCTGCTGGAAAGCAAACTGGGTCTGATTGAAGTGCAAGGGCCAATCCTTAGTTGTTTGGGAGATGGTATTCAGGACAACTTGTCTGGCCATGAAAAAGCTGTTCAGGTAAAAGTGAAAACTTTGCCGGATTCAACTTTCGAAGTAGTACATTCGCTGGCTAAATGGAAACGTAAAACCCTGGGTCGTTTTGGCTTTCAGCCTGAACAAGGGCTTTATACTCACATGAAAGCATTGCGTCCTGATGAGGATCGCTTAACACCAATCCACTCTGTTTATGTTGATCAATGGGATTGGGAAAAAGTGATGGGAGATGGGCAACGCTCACTGGCTTATCTTAAACAGACAGTCGGTAAAATTTACGAAGCAATAAAAGAAACAGAAAAAGCTGTCAGCAAAGAGTTTGGTCTGGCACCGTTCCTGCCAGATCAAATTCACTTTGTTCATAGTGAAACACTTTTGAGCCGTTATCCGGATCTGGATGCAAAAGGCCGTGAACGTGCTATTGCTAAAGAATTGGGCGCTGTTTTCCTCATAGGTATTGGTGCGAAATTATCCGATGGTCAATCTCATGATGTCCGTGCGCCTGATTATGATGACTGGACGACACCAAACTGTGATGGTTTTGCTGGTCTAAACGGCGACATCATTGTCTGGAACCCTGTTTTGGAAGATGCCTTTGAAATCTCTTCTATGGGTATCCGTGTTGATGCAGAAGCACTGGAGCGTCAGTTAGCACTGACTGGTGATGAAGAGCGTTTACAATATGATTGGCATCAGGCGTTACTCAAAGGTGACATGCCACAGTCGATTGGTGGTGGTATCGGTCAATCTCGTTTAGTGATGTTACTACTGCAAATGAAACATATAGGTCAGGTTCAATGCAGTATTTGGTCACCAGAAGTACGCGAAACTGTAGAAGATATGCTTTGATTCAATTAGTGACGCCATTTTCGCTGTAAACGGCTTTTAAGTCCGGTATCAAAGCGCCAGATATGATCGAATATCCGCATGATATCGGGCTTGCCATATTGGGACATGGAGACCGCATGGAAGCGGTGTTGCTGATGCAGTTGCAGATTTTTTATCTGATGGATTAGTGAGTCCGGCAGACGCTGGGCAATGAAATCTGAGATAACAACAGCATCAGCATTTTTCCAATGTTGTTCTTTCATTTTTTCTATTGTGCTTGTCAGACAGAAAGTGAGGTCTGTCCCTCCTTTGAAAGTTTGGCTGAGAAAACGAATAGCTTGCTCCAGACCATCTGGTGAGGATAGTTCATAGTGCACAATTTCTGTCGTAAATAGCATGATATGACAGTTACGATTATCAGCTAGAGCGATGCGTAACAGTGCCAGACAAAAGGCTTTGGCGCATTTTTCATTAAATCTCCCCATAGAACCAGAAGTATCGACACAAATAATAAATGGCCCTCGTGGTTTTTCTTCTTGGCTATAATGAGTAACTGGCCGTAATGTTGTTTTTTCTTGCCAGTTATCCCCTTGTAAGCGATAGGTCAGGAGTTTTTTTTCTACTAATTTGCGATAAAATTCGTATTCCAGATCTTCAATTCCTAATATCGCCAATTCTACCGGTAATAGACGTAGAATATCATCACTTTGTCCGATTCCATTTACCTGTTCAGGAACGGTATCGGGTGTTCGTTCGATTATAGTAAATGGTTCGAAAAAATGATTTTCCTGTGGTTTTGATTTTGCAGATTGGCTACGCCCAAGTAATTGAGCTAATTTTTCCAGTTCCGGCTGCTGGCGAAGAAATTCACTATAGCGAATTAATAACTGATTATCATTTTGGAAATGATATAACTGACTTTTACTCATATCCCATAATCGTCCCGCTGCCCTATCATTTTCACTAAAAACAGGATCAAGATTACCGCTTAGTGTTAGCCTTTGTTGCAATTCTGCCAGTAGTTGCTCTTTTTCTTGTTCCAGTAATTGCTTATGAAAGGTTGTGGTTTGCAGGATCAAACTGATCCTCCATCGTTGAATAAATAGGGTTTGTAATGTATTTGAATCAGCAATGGTGTTGGTTGCGAGTTTCTGTGCTTCTTCACTAAAAGGGGATTCAATTCGATTCAGGGTTTCTAAGATATCGGGAAGTTTAAGGTAAAAATGATTTGTGTTAGCAGACAGTAATTGTTGATATAACTGAAATTCTTCTGCCAGAGTTGCAGGAATGAGCGCTTCTTTAATTCTTTGCTGTAAATCGTGTTTCCAGCCAGGGATATCCTGTAATAGAGCGCGTTTTAAACGAGGATATTTTTCAAAAAAGATAGCTAATTGAGGTGAAGCTAGAAGCGTTAATATGATCTCTTCTATCATTTCTCCTTCATTTATTGACAGCAAAAGATCAAGGGTTACCAGACTAATCATTTAATTAACCTATTTTTATTTTAAATTGGTTAATTTTATCGGTTAACTGGATAAAGCTTTGCTCTATCGCAGCAAGCCAATGGCTTTCGATAAACAGACATGGTTGATGCTGATTAAATAGTTGGTGTTGGTGATGGATCTCTTGATTAATTTTTTCTAATCTTTCCAGCCACTCACTGTTTTCTTCATTTTGCTGATGCTGACAGTCTGGTAAATATAGCGTGGATGAACGACGGCTGATATCAAAAATCTCTGGCTGATGTGCTGAATTAACTTCGGCTGCTATGTTTTGTGGGAAACCAATGCCGTTCAGACGGGCTGATAGTTCTCCGCCTTTGTTTATCCAAGTATTGAGCGCTTTTTTTTCTAATTCAATAAAATTGACTTTAATATCATGGAGATGAAGAGGTATATGTAGAAATAGAATCAATTTTTCTTCATTGATATGATCGGGTAGCGAATATTGTATTTTATGTCCAAGCAAACGGGTTTGTTTTTCCAGTTTTAACGCCTGCTGATCATTTTTATCCTGACGAGCTTGAATCCACTGGTGATAAAGCGAATCAATTTGTTTAGATAATACTCTTTGCTGATATGCCTGTTCGGTTATGAGGGTATTCAGGAACTGAGGTAATAATTTAAAAGAGTGAATATCATGCCACAAACAATCTTTTAGCAATATTAAATCAAGAGGAGATATTTCTTTTCTGCCATTGAAGAAAGCACTGGCTTGTAATAAATGAATAGCCTTCTTCCAGCGCCTGTCTGAAACGTAAGGTGAATGTTCTGTTGTATCGAGTTGTTGGCGTAGATGATAGATAATATCAAAACAACTATCTGGTAGAACGACTTTATCAATCTCTTTTTGCCATTGGTGAAATTCTTCACTTGTTATCTGAATGTCGGCCGGTACGGGGTTATCATTTTCATTTTTATGGCTAGTGAGTAACGCTCGGAAATTCTTTTTATCCTGAATTTTATCTAACCAGATACGAATTAGCATTCTGTCATAGAGAGCTTCCAGGCTGTTATCTGCTTCAGGCAGCTCATTGGATGCGGTTACAAGTAATCGCATTGGAATTTTCTCTTCTATATCCCCATTCCTGAATTTCCTTTCATTAATTGCCGTCAGTAGAGTATTTAGAATTGCCGGACCGGCTTTCCATATTTCATCAAGGAAGACAATTTCAGTTTCAGGTAAATATCCGTTGGTTAGACGTTGGTAGCGTCCTTCCTCTTTCAGTGCCTGAATAGAAAGAGGACCGAAAATTTCTTCGGGGGTTGAGAAGCGAGTCATCAGATATTCAAATGCTCTGGCATCACGAAACGCAAATTTCAATCGGCGGGCTATCAAACTTTTTGCGATACCAGGAGGACCGAGTAGAAAAACACTTTCTCCACATAATGCCGCTAGCAAACATAAACGAATAGTCTGTTGTCTTTCGTACAAACCACTTTCCAGATAGTGACTTAAGTGAACTATTTTTTCTGCTAATAGCATAATTCGTACCAATATTATCTGTTGGATTAGATAAAACCTAATTAGCCTTCCCCATAGATTTTAATCATTATTTGTTGATACAGACAATATTTATCTTAAAAATCGATTCAGCATCAAATATTCAATAAGTTAGCATTTATCTTCATTTCTTTTATTATCGAAACGTTTCGATAGCGATCACACTTTTGTATCACTAATGTTGCATTTTAAATATTACTTTCTATATTAATAAATAGCGAAACGTTTCGCTAATGGAATAAAAAAATGAAAAAAGGTGTATTACTTAATTCTGAAATTTCAGCCGTAATTTCTCAGCTAGGGCATACTGACCAGATTACAATTGGTGATGCTGGATTACCAATTCCTTCTTTAGCCCAGCGGATTGATTTAGCGCTAACCCAGGGAATTCCTAGCCTTATATCCGTTCTTAATGTCATTACGCAAGAAATGCAGATTGAAGCTGCATTTTTAGCTGAGGAAATAATTGACCATAATCCTTTGATATATCAATTAATATTAACTCAAATTAAAGAGCTTGAGAAACAGCAAGGGAATTCAATTACTGTAAACTATATTAGTCATAATATGTTGAAAGAGAAAACAAAACATAGCCGAGCGGTGATTCGCACAGGAGAGCATTCTCCTTATGCCAATATTATCCTTTGTGCTGGTGTGACTTTCTGAGGTGATGATGCAGCCTGTACTGGAACTAAAAGGAGTTAGTAAATCTTTTCCTGGCGTCAAGGCATTATCTGACGCGGCACTACGTGTTTACCCGGGTAAAGTGATGGCGCTGGTAGGGGAGAATGGCGCAGGTAAATCCACGATGATGAAAGTGTTGACTGGAATATATACCAGAGATACAGGTACGGTTCATTATCTAGGAAAAGAAGTGATTTTTTCTGGCCCTGGCTCCTCTCAGAAAGCGGGTATCGGGATTATCCATCAGGAATTAAATCTTATTCCTCAACTGACCATTGCTGAAAATATTTTTCTGGGACGTGAATTTGTTAACAAATTCGGTGCGATTGACTGGAGAAAAATGTATCTGGAAGCAGATCGCCTGTTAAAAAAATTAAATTTGAATTACAGCAGTCGCCGTCTAGTAACGGAACTTTCTATCGGTGACCAGCAAATGGTTGAAATCGCTAAAGTGCTGAGTTTTAAATCCAAAGTTATCATTATGGATGAGCCAACTGATGCGCTGACCGATACAGAAACTCAATCATTATTTCGTGTAATACATGAACTAAAATCTCAGGGATGTGGCATTGTTTATATCTCCCATCGTTTGAGAGAAATTTTTGAAATTTGCGATGATGTGACGGTATTTCGTGATGGGCAATTTATTGGTGAAAAGCCGGTAAAAGAGCTAAAAGAAGAGACCCTGATTGAAATGATGGTTGGGCGAAAACTGGAAGATCAGTATCCTCGCTTGAATTTACCTCGGGGTAAAGAACGACTTGAAGTTAAGCAGATTTCTGGTCCCGGAGTGACAAATGCCAGTTTTTCCCTATATAGCGGGGAAATTTTGGGCATATCAGGTCTGATGGGGGCTGGCCGCACTGAATTGATGAAAATTCTTTATGGTGCGTTGCCAAAAACTCAAGGGCAAATCATGCTGGATGGAACTCCCATTGTAATTCGTAATCCTCAGGATGGGTTAGCGTGTGGGATTGTTTATATTTCAGAAGATCGTAAACGTGATGGCTTAGTTTTGGGAATGTCAATTAAAGAGAATATGTCTCTTACTGCCTTACGTTATTTCAGTAATCGGTTAGGTGGTCTTAATCATAAAGAAGAACAGAGTACAGTTAGTGACTTTATTAAATTGTTTAGTATCAAGACACCTTCAATGGAACAAGCTATTGGTTTACTTTCTGGCGGTAATCAGCAAAAAGTAGCTATTGCTCGTGGATTAATGACCAGACCAAAAGTTCTTATTCTGGATGAACCTACGCGTGGTGTAGATGTTGGCGCAAAAAAAGAAATTTACCAGTTAATTAATCAATTCAAGAAGGAGGGGCTAAGTATCATTCTCGTTTCTTCCGAAATGCCAGAAGTGATAGGAATGAGTGACCGTATTTTGGTTATGTGTGAAGGCCAGATCAGTGGAGAATTTTTTGCTGAACAGGCAACTCAAGAAATTTTGATGGCAGCGGCTGTAGGCAAACAATATGGAGCGATTCAGGAGTAATTCAGTATGAATTCTAATATATCACCGACATTTAAACGTTGGTTCACTAAAGAGTGGTTACTGAAACAAAAGTCACTGATTGCGTTGCTAGTGCTGATAGCAGTAGTTTCTTCTCTTAGCCAAAATTTTTTCACTTTGAATAATTTGTTTAATATTCTGCAACAAACATCAGTCAATGCCATTATGGCCGTTGGGATGACATTGGTTATCCTGACATCAGGTATTGACCTGTCTGTTGGTTCATTGCTTGCGTTAACAGGTGCAATAGCAGCTTCATTGGTTGGTACGGAAGTTAATGCTCTGGCGGCTATCGTGAGTGCTTTGGCTTTAGGTGCTGCAATTGGTGCTTGTACAGGAATAATAATTGCTAAAGGTAAAGTACAGGCTTTTATTGCCACTCTGGTCATGATGTTGTTACTTCGTGGAATCACTCGTGTCTATACTGATGGTAGCCCAATAAATACAGGATTCAGTGATAATGCGGATCTGTTTGGTTGGTTTGGTATTGGCCGTCCACTGGGAATTCCTACTCCAATATGGCTGATGTTGATAGTTTTTGTTATTGCATGGTATATCCTGCATCACACCCGTTTAGGTCGTTATATTTATGCCTTGGGGGGGAATGAATCGGCAACCCGTTTGTCTGGTATCAATATCGATAAAATTAAAATTATCGTTTACTCCTTATGCGGCTTACTAACGGCATTGGCAAGTATTATTGAAGTCGCTCGTCTTTCTTCCGCTCAACCTATGGCGGGAGGCGGTTATGAATTAGATGCTATTGCGGCCGTAGTATTGGGAGGAACTCGACTGGCTGGTGGTAAGGGTTTAATTATTGGTACTCTGATTGGTGCGCTAATTCTCGGTTTTTTAAACAATGGCTTAAACTTATTAGGTATTTCTTCTAACTATCAGATGATTGTTAAAGCAATTGTAATATTGTTGGCAGTTCTGGTTGATAACAAAAGTGGTAAATAACCTCACCCTACAGGAAATAACACGATGAAAATGAAGAAATTAGTCACAATTTTATCTGCTGTTGCGCTAAGTATGACTGTAAGTGTAAATGCATTGGCGAAAGACACTATCGCGTTAGTCATTTCTACACTGAATAATCCATTCTTTGTCGCAATGAAAGATAGCGCTCAAAAAGAGGCGGATAAGTTGGGCTATAACCTAATTGTGTTGGATTCTCAGGATAATCCAGCGAAAGAATTAGCTAATGTTCAAGATTTGACGGTACGTGGTACTAAACTTATGTTAATTAACCCGACTGACTCCGATGCTGTTGGTAATGCCATTATTATGGCTAACAATGCCAAAATTCCGGTCATTACTCTAGATCGGATAGCGAATAAAGGTACTGTTGTTAGTCATATTGCTTCTGATAACCGCTTGGGTGGTAAAATAGCGGGTGATTTTATCGCCGAAAAATTGGGGAATGGAGCCAAAATTATTCAGCTAGAAGGTATTGCTGGTACTTCTGCCGCCCGTGAACGTGGTGAAGGGTTTAATAAGGTAGTGCAGGAACATAAATTCAGTGTGTTGGCTAGTCAGCCTGCTGATTTCGATCGTACCAAGGGACTAAACGTTATGCAGAACTTACTGACAGCTCATCCGGCTGTACAAGCTGTATTTGCTCAGAATGATGAAATGGCATTAGGTGCTTTGCGTGCCTTACAGACAGCAGGTAAAAGTGATGTATTAGTTGTTGGTTTTGATGGTACTGAAGATGGTATCGAAGCTGTTCAAAGAGGAAAACTAGGAGCGACAATCGCTCAGCGTCCTGATCAAATTGGTATCGTGGGTATTCAGATTGCAAATAAAGTGCTGAAAGGCGAAAAAGTTGAAGCCGTCATCCCTGTGGAATTGGAGTTAGTTATTAAAAAATAAATCGGTATTTGTGCCGTTACTCATTGATGGTGGTGACGGCATAATTGAAAAGGAATAAATGTAATGAGTACAGCAAAACTTGCGGTGCTTGGCAGCATTAATGCTGACCATATTTTGAATCTTAAGTCATTCCCTCGTCCAGGGGAAACGGTGATTGGGGAACAATATCAGGTTGCTTTTGGTGGGAAAGGCGCTAATCAGGCGGTAGCAGCAGGCCGCAGCGGTGCTGATATTACATTTATTGCTTGTGTTGGTGAGGACGATATTGGTTTTCGTATCTGTCAGCAATTGGCAAAGGATAATATTAAAACTTCTGGCATTGAAGTGATTAAAGGAGAAACAACGGGTGTAGCGTTGATTTTCGTTAATCAGCAAGGTGAAAACGTTATTGGTATCAATGCAGGCGCTAATGCAGCGCTGACACCAGAATATTTCTATCGTTACCAAAATATTATTGAGGAAGCAGATGTATTGTTAATGCAACTTGAATCTCCATTGGAAACAGTACAACTTGCGGCAACAATAGCTAAACAAAATAATACAAAAGTAATACTCAATCCGGCGCCGGCCCGAAAATTATCTGATCAATTGCTCTCGCTGGTGGATATCATTACACCGAATGAAACTGAAGCGGAATATCTCACTGGAATTAAAGTAGAAAATGATTCAGATGCGGAAAATGCGGCTCAAATATTGCATGATAAAGGTATTGAAACGGTAATTATCACATTGGGTCGCCGTGGCGTGTGGTTGAGTGAAAGAGGTCAGAAAGGAAAAATTGTTCCGGGATTTAAAGTTAACGTTGTAGATACTGTTGCGGCAGGAGATACTTTCAACGGTGCGCTGGTGACAGCATTGTTGGAAAGAAAATCCATGTTATCTGCCATACGATTTGCTCATTCTGCTGCTGCGATAGCGGTAACCCGTCAGGGAGCTCAGCCTTCCGTCCCGTGGCGAAATGAAATTGATGCATTTTTAACTGAACAGGACTAACTGTGGCTACAATGAAAGATGTTGCTCGTTTTGCAGGCGTTTCTACATCAACTGTATCTCATGTTATTAATAATAATCGTTATGTCAGTGATGGTGTAAAAAAGAAAGTTAATGATGCGATTGAACAATTGAATTATGCTCCATCAGCGCTTGCACGAAGTCTTAAGATCAAGCAAACCAAAACCATTGGTATGCTGGTAACGACCAGTAATAATCCTTTTTATGCTGAAATTGTAAGAGGGGTTGAACGAAGTTGTTATGAGCGTGGTTACAGCCTTATCTTGTGTAATACAGAAGGTGATGCCAAACGAATGGATTACAGCATGGAAACTTTGCTGCAAAAGCGAGTAGATGGGGTGCTGATTATGTGTACTGAAAATCAACACAGCTCCTGTGATGTTTTACGCCGTTATCCTCCTTTACCGATAGTTATGATGGATTGGTCTCCATTTGATATTGTCAGCGATATTATTCAGGACAACTCCTTATTGGGGGGTGAGATAGCTACTAAACACCTTATTAGCTGTGGTTTTAAAAAAATAGCTTGTATTGCAGGTCCACAAGATAAAACGCCTGCTAATCATCGATTACAGGGATATAGGAAGGCAATGGCAAATGCTGGCCTTATTATTCCTGACGGATATGAAATTTACAGTGATTTTGAATTTGCTGGTGGTTTTGAATCAATGCAGAAATTGCTGCAACATCAAGAACCGCCAGAAGCTGTTTTTGCCGGAAATGATGCAATGGCCGTTGGCGCTTATCAGGCTCTGTACCAGGCGGGGCTTTCTGTGCCGGATGATATTTCCATCATTGGTTATGATGATATCGACCTTGCCCCTTATATGCTCCCACCGTTGACAACTATTCATCAGCCCAAAGATGAATTAGGAAAGCTCGCTGTTGATACTTTGCTTTATCGGATGAATAACCCAAAGAGTGATCCTAAATTGTTAGTATTAACTCCAACGCTGATTGAACGTAGCTCAGTTTCTCGTCCTTAAGTGTCCTTTTTCTTGAGCATATTATCTCCATCTTCCTTATGTAATAACAGGAAGGTGGAAGACGCGAGTAAAGTGATTATTCCTACGGTAATAAAAGTGCTGTGGAAATGATCAACAACCGTTCCATAAGGCATAGACTCATAGAAACGAAGAATAGCTGCACTTACAGCAACACCGAAGCTAATAGATAACTGCTGAGTTACAGCTAATAAACTATTTCCTGAACTGGCATTATTGTCGGTTAAATCAGCTAAAGTAATGGTATTCATTGAAGTAAATTGAATGGATACAGCCATACCCAGTAAAAATAGTGGAATAGTTAAAAGTACAGTAGGCATTTCTGGTGATTGTAGTGAAAATTGAGAAATCATTAATCCAATAATGATTGTTATGCTAACCAGTGTCTTACGATATCCAAAGCGGGCTAATACATTGGTAACGAAAGATTTGGCTAAAACAGAACCGATAGCTGTTGGCGCCATCATCATTCCGGCAATGACGGCTGAATAACCAAATCCAACTTGTAGCATCAAAGGCATCAGAAAAGGCATGCAACCAGTTCCCAGGCGTGTAACAATATTACCGATAATACCAATGGAAAATGTGCGAATACGGAATAAATTCAGACTAATAAGGGGTTGGGTTTGTTTTCTAGCATGCATTAGATAACCAAATAATATCATAAAACCACCAACCATAATTGTCAGAGGTATATAGCCTGGTAACGAACTCTCTCCTAGTAAATCCAAACTGATAGAAACCATTATTAAACTCAGTCCAAAAAGTATGAAACCGAAGAAGTCGAATGAACGTTTTGGCATCGTAAAATTAGGCATATGCTTTTTAGCATAAATAATCCCCAGTAAACCGATTGGAATATTGATAATAAATATCCAGTGCCAGGTAGCATAAGTGACTAATAACCCACCGAGCATAGGACCAAGAATTGGCCCTACTAACCCTGGCATGGTGACAAAATTCATAACAGGTAGAAGTTCGCTGCGCGGGTACGCACGTAATAAAGCAAGGCGGGCAACTGGCATCATCATTGCGCCGCCAATTCCTTGAATTACACGAGAAACAACTAGAAAAGCCAAATTGCCTGACAAAGCACAGGCAAGGGAACCTAAAGAAAACAAGGATACAGCAAACATAAATATCCGGCGGGTGCCGAAACGATCGGCTAACCAGCCGCTGACTGGAATTAGCAAAGCAACAGTCAGAGTATAGCTGACAACAGCAGATTGCATCGCAAGAGGTGAATGTTTGAGGCTTTCAGCAATAGCGGGTAATGCTGTGTTGAGAATTGTTGCATCTAAGGCTTGCATAAAGAAAGCTATTGCAGCAATCCAGGGTAGCCCCGCCATATTACGAGCGGTTTTTACCATTAATAGTCCTGCTTATTTTATTTAGCCAACGTTTGATTAGATATTAATCTAAAACACTACTATATAAGATTATTCGCGCTCTGTTAATAACTTTTGACAAGCTAGAAGTGCGTTGTGACTGTCACCTTGGATGATTGAATTAGCAATTGTTTTATGAGTTTCCAGTTTTACGACTTTATTGGAAATAATAGCTTCGAAGTAGTTATGGTAAACCAGATGAAATAAGTTGGTAAAAGAGCATAAGAATGGATTTCCACAAGATTTGTAAATGGTATAGTGAAACTGGTAATCAATCTCTATCCATTTTTCCCGGTTAAAATCTTCTTCTAGTCGATACATTTCATCTACTATTATCTGTAAGAGCTGCTTCTTTTGTTTTTGTGTAGCATTTTGTGCAGCAAGAAAGCAAGCTTGTGGTTCTATTGCTAGTCTTACCATATGGAAATGTTCGACAACTTGACTAAGGTTGTCACGATTCATCCACCACTTTAATAAATCCTGATCAAGGAAGTTCCAATGAATCGTTGGCATGATTCGAGTACCAATACGTGGGCGAGGTAATAGCATACCTTTGGCTGCAAGTATTTTTATTGCTTCACGAACAGAAGTTCTGCTGACGTCAAATTGTTCAGCGAGTTTTATTTCACCAGGAAGGATAGTTTCAGCTTTATATTCACCAGACAAAATCTGTTGTCCGATTTTTTCAGCTAAAAAATAAGAAAGATTTTTCTGGGAAGCTTTTCTTTGTTCTTTAAATTGCATAGTAGATTTGAACCCTTTCCCGCATTTGTCTACTTAATAGTACGTTAGTTTGGGAATAATTATTGTCGATGCTATCAATTTCGTATGAAAAAAAAGCAAAAATGCGGGTTTTGTTGAAAAAAACTGCGAATGGCCGTTTTTTTTCAATAAATACTTGCCAGCGTCAAAGAACTCCCTATAATGCGCCACCACTGACCGACACAACGCTGATAAACATTGTGAGGTCGGGCAGAGAAAAAGCGAATAAGCGCTTGACTCTGCGGGCGAAAAGCGTAGTATACGCAGCCCGGCTGACCGAGAATATTAATTTTTATGTCAGCCTGCTCTTTAACAATTAAT